>NZ_JANCLV010000013.1:0-125337 GCF_024294965.1 Pseudarthrobacter humi | reverse complement strand
CATTGCGCGTCCCATGCCCCAACTGTAGTGAGACAAAAATCGGGAATGCCCCAACTTGGATGAGACACGCTGACAAATGCCTCAACTAACTTGAGAATGCCTCACCTCGCGTGAGACAGGACACTAAACGTCGGCTTAATGCAGACCACTCTCCGCTCTCCAATTACGCCGATAATCTACATTATGTAAAGTAGAATCCATCGCCACCGAATAACGCGGCCTTAACCACGGGGCTTCCTAACCGTCATAAGCCGCCTGAAGTGCGGCGATATCAAGCTTCTGCATCCCGAGCATGGCCTGCATTGCCCGCTGGGCACCCTCCGGATCCGGACCGCCAATCAGTGAGCCCAGGACCGACGGCACGATCTGCCAGGAGACGCCGAAACGGTCCTTTAACCATCCGCACTGGCTCTCCGCCCCACCGTCTGTCAGCGCCGACCAGTAGCGGTCCACGTCCGCCTGGTCAGTGCAGTCGACCACAAAGGAGGCGGCTTCCGTGAAGTTGGCCGGCGCTCCCCCGTTCAGTGCCATGAACTTTCGGCCTTCGATCTCAAACTCCACGGTGATGACCTGCCCGGCCTGACCGGGACCGCCCTCGCCGAACCGCGAGACGTCAAGAATCCTGGAGTCGCCGAAGACTGATACATAGAACTCGGCGGCCTCTTCGGCCTGGTTCTCGAACCACAGGCATGTGGAAATCTTTTGCATGGTTGCTCCTTTCCGGCTAGAGCCTAGACCGGGGCCGCATCCGGCACAACGGCCGGTGGATGCCGGCTGACCAGCCCCACCGTGTTCCCTTCCGAGTCGCGGATGAAGGCCATCCACTCATCGGTTCCTGCCGGACCCAGGGTGGCGTCGCCATGGTGGAAGATCACCTGCGGCAGCGCAACTACCTCCACTCCCCTGCCCTGCAGGACGCCGATGCTGGTCCGGACGTCCTCCACCTCGAGATAGAGGACCGACGACGGCGCGCCGCGCTCCAGCAAGAGCCGGACGCCGTCCAGATCAAAAAACAGCAGCCCCGGCGGGTCATAGACCGCCACTGGCTGCACCCCCAGCAGTTGGGCATAGAACTCCGCGGCCCGCTGGAGGTTATGTGCCTGCTGGGCCACCTGGATCAGGCGCACTGTGCCTCCCGCTTGATAAGCACCGATGTTGTTCCACCCATCTTCCGTAATCCCCCGTAGCTGGGCAAGCAGCAGGACCAGGCCGCCACCCTCGGCGGGTTAGGCTCGAAGCCATGACCCGGACCCAGCACCAATCCTCGACCGGCGGCAGGCGCGGCATCATCCGCGCGGCACTGTCCGACGCCGTCCTCATCCTCGTTTTCGCGGCCATCGGCAGGGATGCCCACCAGCGCGGCGACATCTTCACCGGAGTCTTCCTCACTGCGTGGCCGTTCCTGGCCGGGGCCGCTCTCGCCTGGTTGGCGTGGCGGGCCTGGCGGCGTCCGCTGTCCATAGCAGCCGGCGTCGTGGTCTGGCTTGGCGCCGTGGCCGGCGGCATGATCCTAAGGGCGCTGACGGGACACAGCGTGGTACTGGCCTTCGTGGTTGTTGCGCTCTTGAGCCTGGGGCTGTTCCTGGTGGGCTACCGGGCACTTCTTGCACTTGTGCGCAGGCTCCGAAAGTCGTGAAGGCGCCGCCAGCCACGCGCCCGGGCAACGATGGATGCCCGCCGCCCATGTAATAGGCTGGCATCACCACAGAGTCTTGCCGGGCACAGCTACGGCCAACAGATCCGGAAGGATTGAACAGTGATCACCGCATTCGTTCTGATCAAGACCGACGCCGCCCGCATCCCGGAAACCGCCGAGGAAATTTCCGCGATCCCCGGCATCAGCGAGGTCTACTCCGTAACAGGCGAATGGGACCTCATCGCAGTCGCCCGCGTCGCCCGGCACGAGGACCTGGCTGACGTCATTGCCGACAAGCTCTCAAAGGTACCCGCGGTGGTTCACACCACCACACACATCGCGTTCCGTGCCTACTCCCAGCACGATCTCGACGCGGCATTCTCGCTCGGCTTCGAACAGTAGGACCACTCCACGAAAAAACGCGGGCCCGGCTTCATAGCCGGGCCCGCGTCTTTCGGTGCCCCCGGCTCAAGGCTGCGTCAGGGAGACCCACTTATCGAGGACCGCAGCCGCGGAACCCGTGTCAATCGACTCCCCGGCCCGGACAAGCGCCGAACGCATCCGCTCCAGGAACGGGCCCTCGGACGATTCATCAAAGGCCACCAGTCCAGCGGCCGCGTTCAGCAGCACGGCATCCCGTGCTGCGCCGGTCTTGCCGGCCAGGACATCGCGGACGACGGCGGCGTTCGCCTGAGCGTCCCCGCCACGGAGTTCATCCACAGTCGCGGGACGGATGCCCAGCCCGGCCGGTTCGAAATTCAGTTCAGCGACCGCGCCGTCACGGATTTCCCAGACGGTGGACGGGCCCGTTGTAGTCAGTTCGTCCAGCCCGTCGTTGCCACGGAAGACCAGGCCGCGGCTGCCCCGTTTGGCCAGGACTCCTGCAACCAGCGGCGCCATCCGGGCATTCGCCACTCCCACGGCTGAGGCCTGGACCAGGGCCGGGTTGGTCAGGGGTCCCAGGAAATTAAAGGCTGTGGGGATGGCGAGCTCCCGGCGTGGCACGGCGGTGTGGCGGAAAGACGGGTGGAACACCTGCGCGAAGCAGAAAGTGATTCCAGCCTCCCCCGCGTTGCGTGCCACCTGGGCCACCGGGAGGTCGAGCCTGACCCCCAACGCTTCAAGCACGTCAGCCGAGCCGGAGGACGAAGACGCTGCACGGTTGCCGTGCTTGACGACCTTCGCTCCGGCGCCCGCAGCGACGAGGGCGGACATGGTGGAAATGTTGACGGTATTGAGCTGGTCCCCGCCGGTACCAACGATATCCAGCTTCTGACCGGGGATATCGATGGGTGTTGCATGGCGCAGCATCGCGTCCACCAGGCCCGAGATTTCGTCCACGGTTTCGCCCTTGGCGCTGAGGGCAACCAGGAATCCGGCAATCTGCGCGGGGGTGGCCTCCCCGGACATAATCCTGTCCATAGCCCACGCGGTATTGTCCGCAGTGAGGTCAGTACCGTTGATAAGAGCCGAGATGAGCCGCGGCCAGGTGTTGCTGTCCGCCGGGGCGGTTGCCTGAGAAGTCACCTCCTGATGCTATCGAGCCACCCCGGACCTGACCAATGTGAACGTCGCCGGGAACTTTTCACGGTGATTTCGCGTCTTTGTAGAAAAAGTCCCCCGAAAAGTCGGTTCGCGTTGGGAACTACGAACTTTTATAGACATAATGTCTATGTGACATCTGCGACCCATGCCCCCAGTACCCCGGCGCACCCCACGCTGAACCGCCCCAATATGGTTTCTGTCGGAACCGTAGTCTGGCTGTCCAGTGAGTTGATGTTCTTCGCCGGTCTCTTCGCCATGTACTTCACGCTGCGCTCCACGAGCGGACAGATGTGGGCGGAAGAGACAGCAAAGCTCAACTTCCCCTTTGCGCTCGTCAACACGATCGTCCTCGTGGCCAGTTCCTTCACTTGCCAGATGGGCGTCTTCGCCGCCGAACGGCTGCAGCCTCGCAAGACAGGCGGCCCGTTCAAGTTCTCCCGCTGGGGCATGAACGAATGGTTCACGCTGACCTTCATCATGGGTGCGTTCTTCGTCGCCGGCCAGGCAACTGAATACGCGATGCTTGTCTCCGAACACGTTTCGCTCTCATCCAACGCCTACGGCTCAGCGTTCTATATCACCACCGGCTTCCACGGCCTGCACGTCATCGGCGGCCTCATAGCCTTCCTCTTCATCATCGGACGCTCGTTCGCAGCAAAGAAGTTCGGCCACTTCGAAGCAACCTCCGCGATCGTCACGTCTTACTACTGGCACTTTGTGGACGTTGTCTGGATCGGCCTCTTCCTGGTCATCTACGTACTGAAGTAGTCAAGCTTTGATTCCTTTTCTACAAGAGGCAGAATTTCAAGAAGCGGCTCACGGAGCCGGCGCACGATCGAATAAAGGAACCACCACGTGAAGGCTCTCTCGCAAAAGCGGCGTCACCCACTTGCAGTAATCGCGCTGCTACTGATGGGACTCCTCATCACTGGCGGGCTCTACGCCGTTGCCACTACCGTCAACCAGGCAAAGGCATCCACCACCAGTTTCAGCGCCAATGACACCGCCGAGGGCGAAAAGCTCTTTGAGGCTAACTGCGCCACCTGCCACGGGATGGGCGCGAGCGGTAGCCAGGATGGCCCCTCGCTGGTTGGCGTCGGTGCCGCGTCCGTTGATTTCCAGGTCGGTACCGGCCGGATGCCCATGCAGATGAACGGTCCCCAGGCGTACAAAAAGCCGGCCCAGTTCAACGAGGCCCAGACCCACCAGCTTTCAGCCTACGTAGCTTCCCTGGGAGCCGGCCCGGCAATTCCTGAAGAACACCTGCTTGATGAGCAGGGTGACGCCGCTAAGGGTGGCGAGCTCTTCCGTGTGAACTGCGCGATGTGCCACAACGCAGCAGCAGCTGGCGGTGCACTCACCCGCGGCAAGTTCGCTCCCGCCCTTGCCGATGTCTCCGGCAAGCACATCTACGAAGCGATGGTCACCGGACCGCAGAACATGCCCGTCTTCAGTGATGCAAACGTCACCCCCGAGGGCAAGCGCGACATCGTCACGTTCCTGAAGCAGATCGAGGCCAACGGCTCCCCCGGTGGCGCTGACCTCGGCGCCCTGGGCCCGGTCGCTGAAGGACTCTTCGTCTGGGTTGCAGGCCTGGGTGTCATAATCGCCTTCACCATCTGGCTTACTTCCCGTACGTCTTAGGCGCAACGGGAAACCTAAGAACTTCTGCTGCCCAGTCAGCAGTTTGAAATTGAAAACTAACCCGGCAGACGCCGGGACGAGAGAAGGATGAGGCGAATTATGGGCAACCATAGTGACGGCAGTCCGAACCACTCGGGCACCGTAGCTACGGCTGGTCAGAATGAGGTGGAGAAGTTCCAGGATCCTGGAATTCCCCCGCACCGTTTGCGCCTGGCCGACACGGACCCGAAGGCCGCAAAGCGTGCAGAACGGCAGGTCGCCGTACTATTCGGCGCGTCAGTTGTCGGCACCCTGATCTTCCTGGTGGCGTACTTCGCCATCGACTTGGGCGAGGGCACAAGCATCGCCACCATCCGGCTGCAGAACGCCCTGCTGGGCTTGGGCACCGCGTTTGCGATGCTCGGCATCGGCACCGGCATTGTGCACTGGGCCAAAGCCCTGATGCCGGACCATGAAGTCTCCGAAGAACGCCATCCCATCCGCACCGAAGAAGACCGCCTGGCGGCAGTCCGGATCGTGGATGACATCGTGGAAGAGACCGGCATCAAGCGCCGCCCGCTCATCCGAAACACGCTGCTCGGTGCAATGGCCTTGGCCCCGCTCCCCGCAATTGCGGTTTTCGGAGACCTCGGCCCCCGCCCCGACCGCGCACTGTCCCACACGATGTGGGCACCGCAGGAGGGCAAGCTCAAGCGCCTCACCCGCGACCCCGACGGCACACCTATCAAGGCCTCTGACGTCACCATCGGCTCGGCCTTCCACGTGATTCCCGAGGGCCTGAACGAACTCCACGAAGGCAAGCTCAACGAAAAGGCCAAGGCAGTTGTCCTGCTCATGCGCCTGGATCCGGCCTCGCTGAACCCCTCTAAGGGCCGCGAAGACTGGAGCTACAACGGAATCGTTGCCTACTCCAAGATCTGCACCCACGTCGGTTGCCCCGTTGCTCTGTACGAGCAGCAGACGCACCACCTGCTGTGCCCGTGCCACCAGTCCACTTTTGACCTCACGAACGAGTGCAAAGTGATCTTTGGTCCGGCCAGCCGGCCCCTCCCCCAACTGCCGATCGCAGTGGACGCCGAGGGCTACCTGGTCGCAACCAGCGACTTCAATGAACCTGTAGGACCGAGTTACTGGGAGCGTGATGAGCATGAGCGCAGCATCAAGAGCTGAAGCCCCCTTCGTCGCCAAGACTAAAGCCGGACGCATCACCGATTTTGTTGACGCCCGAGTTGGCGGATCGGGAATACTGCGCGAGTTCGGACGCAAGGTATTCCCCGATCACTGGTCATTCATGTTCGGAGAAGTCGCCCTCTACTCCTTCGTCATCCTGCTGCTCTCGGGCACCTTCCTGACGTTCTTCTTTGATCCGTCCATGGCTGAGACCCACTACGACGGTTCATACTTGCCGTTGAAGAACGTCGAAATGTCCGTGGCGTACAGCTCTTCGCTGGACATCTCCTTCGACATCCGTGGCGGCCTGTTCATGCGCCAGGTACACCACTGGGCAGCACTGCTGTTTGTCGCCTCGATCGCCGTGCACATGCTCCGCGTTTTCTTCACGGGCGCGTTCCGCAAACCACGTGAAATGAACTGGGTTGTCGGCAGCGTCCTGCTGATCCTCGCCATGGCGGCCGGCTTCACCGGCTACTCACTCCCCGATGACCTGCTTTCCGGCAACGGCCTCCGGATCATCGACGGCGTTATCAAGTCCATCCCCGTGGTTGGTACCTACACTTCCTTCTTCCTCTTCGGCGGAGAGTTCCCGGGAACGGCTGTTATTGGCCGCCTGTACATGCTGCACATCCTGCTGGTGCCCGCCCTCATCCTGTTGATGATCGTCCTGCACCTGTTCATGGTGGTTGTGCACAAGCACACCCAGTACCCCGGCCCCGGCCGGAACGACGGCAACGTTGTCGGCTACCCGCTCGGCCCTGTATACGCAGCCAAGGCTGGCGGCTTCTTCTTCATCGTCTTCGGTGTCGTTGCCCTGATGGCGGCTTTCTTCACGATCAACCCGATCTGGAACTACGGCCCCTACGACCCGTCGCCGGTTTCTGCCGGCACCCAGCCTGACTGGTACATCGGGTTTGTTGATGGTGCACTGCGCCTGATGCCCGGCGTTATTGGCGACTTCCACTTTGAGTACGTCATATTTGGCTACACGCTGACCCTGAACGTCCTCCTGCCCGCCCTGGTGCCCGCAGGCATTCTGTTCACGGTGATGTTCATGTACCCGTGGATCGAAAGCTGGATCACCAAGGACACCCGCGAACACCACGTCCTGGACCGTCCGCGGAACGCCCCCACCCGCACCGCCATCGGTGTCGCCGGCTTCGTCTGGTACTGCGTGATGTGGGCAGCCGCTGGTTCGGACCTCATCGCGACACACTTCCATGTGTCCCTGAACGATGTGACGTACTGGCTCCGCGCCTTGTTCTTCATCGGCCCGGTCATCGCGTTCATCGTTGCCAAGCGGGTGGCCCTCGCCCTCCAGCGCAAGGACCGCGAAATCGCACTCCATGGCCGAGAGACCGGACGTATTGTCCGCCTTCCGCATGGCGAATTCATTGAAGTGCACGCACCGCTGGATGAGTACAAGCGCTATAAGCTCGTCGGATTCGAATCTCCCTCGCCGCTGCCGGCGGTCCCCAACGACCACGGCATTGTGACGCGCAAGGAAAAGCAGCGTGCTTTCCTGTCCAAGTGGTTCTTCGAGGACCGCGTTGCGCCGGCCACGCCTGCAGAGCTGGAGGCCGCACACGGCCACCACGCCCCTGCAGTAGAGGCCGGCGAGGAAACCAAGAGCCTCAGCCACTAACTCACAGCAGTTATGCTCCAACGGGAAAGGCCCGGTCCACTTGGACCGGGCCTTTCCCGTTGCTGCCTACCGCCGCTGTTGTCAGCCGGCGGCCCGCTACTAGTGGTTGCGGTAACCCAGCGACTGGTTCCGGGCAGGCCTCGCACCTGGCCGCTGGAGAGGTACCCATAGCTTGTAGCGGTCGGCCCGGTAGTACGAAACTGAGTAGTCCACCATCGCCCTGGCAACAAAGGCGTGCCTCTGAATCTTGAGCAAGGGGGCGCCGACGTCGACGTTGAGCAGGCGCGCCGTAGAAGGGGAAGCGGCCGTCGCCTCGATCATGTCCTCCCCCCACTCCATCACGAGGCCGAA
Source organism: Pseudarthrobacter humi (assembly GCF_024294965.1). Lineage (NCBI taxonomy): Bacteria > Bacillati > Actinomycetota > Actinomycetes > Micrococcales > Micrococcaceae > Pseudarthrobacter > Pseudarthrobacter humi. Next base: position 117,343 of record NZ_JANCLV010000013.1, on the reverse strand, counting down.
CTGCTCGCTCAGCACGTTGTAGAGCGACGTTGGGGGCTCGCCGTCCAAAAGACCCGGGACGCGCTGCGCCGGGATGAAGTTCTCGTCCACGCTCATCGGCTCACCGTCTGCCAGCAGCAGCCGACGGAAACGCACCAGTGGCGTCCCCTCGTCCACCTGCAGTTCGCGGGCCAGGAAGGCGCTGGCGCCGATCTGTTCAAAGCTCAGGACCTTGGCTGCCGGAACCATGCCGCGGCGTTGCATCTCTTCGCTGTACGAGGTGAGCTTTACCTGAAGGTCGAGTTTGGGCTTTCGTACGAACGTGCCGAGGCCGACAACCCGCTCGAGGACTTCCTCGCCGACCAGGGCGTCGATGGCCTGCCGGACAGTCATCCGGGCCAGGCCGAACCGCAGGGCAAGGTCCCGTTCCGACGGCAGCGCAGAACCTGGCGGGCAGGAATCGCTGATGTAGGCGCGGAGGATCTCCCTGAGCTGGATATAGATGGCAGTCCCGCTGCTGCGGTCGATCTCGCCGGCAACGCCGCGGGCATCAGCAGCCACGGAGGAATGTCCTTGCTTCAGTTTTCACTGTCCAAGCCTAAGGCAGGCAGCGTCGCTGGACTAGACCAGTTCCAGCAATGGACCGGCCCTACTCCCGCGTTTGGTCGCGCAGCCATCCAGCCGGATATATTGGACAGGAAATTCAGCGATGTCGGTTTGGGGGCCGTCAGGAAATGGGAGACCCCTTGCCAGTGCGTAAGGCCGTTGTGACAGCGTCAGTCGGCTTGCATGCCCGCCCTGCCGCGCTGTTCGTCAGGGCAGTGACCGAAACCGGACTTCCGGTAATCATCCGCAAGGCCGGCATCCAGGGTGTCGACGCCCGGTCCCTTCTGGAAGTCATGATTGCCGACTTCCCCTTCGGCTGCGAAGTGGAGCTTTCAGTCCCCGACGGCGCCCTCAGCGGCCCTGTCAGTCACCGCGACGCCGAGGCGGCCCTGCGGATGCTGGCCGGGCTCCTGGAGGCACAGGGCTCCAGCTAGCCCCCAACCAGGGGCCTATGTCCAGTGGCTTCCGCGCCACGTCGACGCGCCCATCGAACGGACAAGAACGACGTCGGGCCCCACCAGAAGGTGGGGCCCGACGTCGTAATTCATAAAATGCCTGTTGAAGCCAAGGCACTTCTAGTGGGCGTGGTCCCCACGGCTGTACTCGAAGACCCAGCCCACGAGGGCGACGACTGCGAGGCCGGCTGCGATGAACAGGATCCACCAACCCACTGCCAGGCCCAGGAATCCGCCCGCGCAGGCGAGGCCCAGTACCAGCGGCCACCAGCTCCAGGGGCTGAAGTGCCCCTGTTCGCCCGCGCCCTCGTGGATCTCGGCATCGTTGCGGTCCTCGGGACGCATTCCGACGCGCTTGCCGGTGAACCCAAGGTAGCCGCCGATCATCCCGGAAAGGCCACCCACCAGGAGGATCCCGAGGGTTCCGACCCACTCATGCCAGTTGGTCAGGAAACCGTAGACCAGGGAAACCGGTACGAAGAAGAAGACTCCGGCTCCAAATATCCATGATTCGATTTTCACTTGGCGGTGTCCTTCTGGTCGGCGTTACCGAGCACCGCTGCTGCGGGTGCAGGCGATTCAACGGTGTGTACCTGCGAGAGCTCCGGGTGGTGGAGGTCCAGGGCGGGACGCTCTGAACGGATCCGGGGCAGCGAGGTGAAGTTGTGGCGCGGCGGCGGGCAGGAGGTGGCCCACTCCAGCGAGGCACCGAAGCCCCACGGGTCATCCACTTCAACGCGCTCGGAGCTGCGCCAGGTGATGTAGACGTTCCAGAAGAAGGGAATCAGGGATGCGCCCAGCACAAACGAGGAGATGGTGGAGAACTGGTTCATCCAGGCGAAGTTGTCCTCCACCAGGTAGTCCGCGTAGCGGCGGGGCATACCTTCAACGCCCAGCCAGTGCTGGATCAGGAACGTGCCGTGGAAGCCCAGGAACAGCAGCCAGAAGTGGATCTTTCCGAGGCGCTCGTTCAGCATCTTGCCGGTCCACTTGGGCCACCAGAAGTAGAAGCCTGCGAACATCGCGAACACCACGGTGCCGAACACCACGTAGTGGAAGTGCGCCACCACGAAGTAGGAGTCAGAAACGTGGAAGTCCAGCGGCGGCGAAGCCAGGATGATCCCGGTCAAGCCACCGAAGAGGAACGTGATGAGGAAGCCGATGCTCCACAGCATGGGAGTCTCGAATGTAATGGACCCCCGCCACATGGTGCCGATCCAGTTGAAGAACTTCACGCCGGTCGGGACCGCGATCAGCATGGTCATAAAGGCGAAGAACGGCAGCAGCACCGAACCGGTCACGTACATGTGGTGCGCCCACACGGTAACGGACAGGGCCGCAATGGCGATGGTGGCGTACACCAGGCCCTTGTAGCCGAAGATCGGTTTGCGGCTGAAGACCGGGAAGATCTCGGACACAATGCCGAAGAACGGCAGCGCGATGATGTACACCTCGGGGTGCCCGAAGAACCAGAACAGGTGCTGCCAAAGTACTGCACCGCCGTTTTCCGGATCAAAGATGTGGGCACCGAAGCGGCGGTCGGCACCGAGCGCGAACAGAGCAGCGGCCAGCGGCGGGAAGGCCATCAGCACGAGGATAGACGTCACCAGGGCGTTCCAGGTGAAGATGGGCATCCGCCACATGGTCATGCCCGGCGCACGCATGCAGATGATGGTGGTGATGAAGTTGACCGCGCCCAGGATGGTGCCGAAGCCGGACAGCGCCAGGCCGAAGACCCACAGGTCACCACCGATGCCGGGGCTGAACGTCGTGTTGGACAGTGGCGCGTAAGCGAACCAGCCGAACGACGCCGCACCCTGCGGGGTGATGAAACCGGACACCGCGATGGTGGAGCCAAAGAGGAAGAACCAGAAGGCCAGGGCATTCAGCCGCGGGAACGCGACGTCGGGGGCACCGATCTGCAGGGGCATGATGACGTTGGTGAAGCCGGCGAACAGCGGTGTCGCGAACATCAGCAGCATGACGGTGCCGTGCATCGTGAAGAGCTGGTTGTACTGCTCTTTGGTCTGCAGGATCTGCATGCCGGGTTCGAACAGTTCAGCCCGGATGAGCAGGGCCATGACGCCACCGAGGCAGAAGAACACAAACGACGCGATCAGGTACATGTACCCGATGGTCTTGTGGTCGGTGGAGGTGATCCAGTTGACGACGATGCGTCCCTTGGACTTAGGAACTACGGGAGCCTCAAGGGTTCCGGCAGGTGCGGTCTGGGTATAAGTAGCCACGTCGCTCCCCTTACTTAATTTCGTTCAGGTTCGGGTTGCGGTCATACTCTTCGCCGAGGAGTCCCGTGTTGCCATCTGCCTTGAGCTTGTCCATGTGAGCCTGGAATTCGGTCTCAGAGACAACCTTGACGCGGAACAGCATTTCGGAGTGGTACTCGCCGCAGAGCTCGGCGCACTTGCCGTCGTAGGTTCCCTCTTTGGTGGGCGTGAACCTGATGTAGTTGGTCTTGCCGGGGATCATGTCGCGCTTCTGCAGGAAGGCGGGAACCCAGAAAGAGTGGATGACATCGCGGGAGTTCAGTTCGAGATCAACGGACTTACCAACCGGCAGGTAGAGCGTCGGCAGGGCTTCCTTATTGATGGTGTTGCCCGTCAGGTGTGCCTGGACTCCAGCTTCATGGACATCCTCGGTTACGACCTCGCCGGACTTGTAGTTGAAGTCCCAGGCCCACTGCTTGCCGCGGACGTCAACAACGACGTCGGCCGGCTTGGAGCGGTCATCGATCGCCTGCTGGTCGCGGTCGGTGAAGTAGAAGAACACCAGGACCATGAACAGCGGGATGGTCAGGTAGAAGACCTCCAGCGGGAGATTAAAGCTGGTCTGCCGCGGGAAACCCGTGGTGCCCTTGCGGCGGCGGTAGGCGACAAGGCACCAAACGATCAAACCCCACGTGATGATGCCCACAACCAGGGCTGCAATCCATGAGTTGACCCAGAGGTCCATGATCCGGTCAGTGTGATTGGTGGTGCCACGCTCGGTGGGCAGCCACCCCTTCTCTACCTCTGGCGAACATCCAGTCAAAACCAACGCGCCGGCAACTGCCAAGCCTGAGATCGTAGTGATCGTTTTGCGTCGGCTGCCGGTTCGGTTCTGCGAACTCACAGACGGCCCTTCCTACTTGTTGCTGTTGCCCGGCCACCCAAGGGGCCGTCCGGGCACACTAAAAGTTTTACTACTCGGTGTAGAGCTTACCGCTCTGCCGGGCGTTTCGCCCACATGTCGGCGCCGTGCCTCCGTGCCGTTTTTGGCGGACGGAAAGCACGGCGCCGGCATCGGGCGAAAGAACCGGGTCAGTGGAACGAATCACCGCAGGCGCAGGAGCCACCGGCGTTGGGGTTGTCGATGGTGAAACCCTGCTTGGAGATGGTGTCCTCGAAGTCGATGCTGGCCCCGCTGAGGTAAGGCACGCTCATCTTGTCCACCACAACTTCGACGCCGTCATAGTCGCGGACGGCATCTCCATCGAGGAGGCGCTCGTCGAAGTACAGCTGGTAGATGAGGCCGGAGCAGCCGCCGGGCTGGACGGCAACGCGGAGGCGGAGATCGGTCCGGCCTTCCTGCTCCAGGAGGCTGCGCACCTTGCCTGCTGCGACGTCGGTCAGTTTGACCTCGTGTGTGGCCAGTTCTTCGCTGGCAGCGCTGGTGGTCTCGGTGATGTTCTCGTTGGTTGCGGTGCTCATTTGGCCTACCTTAGGACGGTCCTGGCGGCCCCGCGTCAGCGGCGCCTGCCCCTACGGATACGATACGGGCTATAGCTACATGCTACTTCGGTCAGCCCTGTAGCTCTAACTCCTGACGTAACCAAGCCTGCCCGCTCATTGTTCCCGACGGTGGAGGAATGCCGGCATCAGAGGGACACGGGATTCAGGCCAGGCCTTCTGCGTTCATCCGGGCGAGCAGCAGCGCCTCGGCGACCACGGCGTTCCTGAAATCACCAATGTGAAGGGACTCGTTCGCACTGTGGGCACGGGAATCGGGATCCTCAACACCGGTCACAAGGATCTGGACGTCCGGATAGACGTCCAGCAGGTCCGCAATAAAGGGAATCGACCCGCCGATCCCCATCTCCACCGCCGGAACACCCCAGGCCTCCCCCAGCGCCCACATGGCGAACGTCGCCGCCTTGGAGGATGTATCAGCGAGGAACGACTTTCCGCTTTCCCCCGGAGTGAACACCACCTTCGCCCCAAAGGGCGCGTTGGCCTGGACGTGGCGTTGAACGGCTTCCATCGCAGCCGCCGGATCCTGGCCGGGCGCCAGGCGCAGGCTGAACTTGGCACGCGCCCGGGGCAGGAGCGTGTTCGAGGCCACGTCCACGGCGGGCGCATCGAAGCCGATGATGGACAGCGCGGGCTTAGTCCACAGCCGTGCGGCGATGCTTCCGGTGCCGGCGAGCCGGACGCCGTCGAGAACGGAGGAATCAGCTCGGTACTCCGCTTCGGTGAGCTCCACGCCGACGTTGTCATTCGATACGAGGCCTTCGATGGCCACGCTGCCGTCGGCGTCATGCAGGGTGGCAATCAATCGGGACAGCAGGGTTGGCGCATCCAGCACGGGTCCGCCGAACATGCCCGAGTGGACAGCATGCTCCAGCACCTGGACTTCAATGGTTCCGTCCACAAGGCCGCGCAGGCTGGTGGTCAGGGCGGGAATGCCCACCTTCCAGTTGCTGGAGTCGGCCACCACGATCACATCGGCCCGCAGCAGTTCCCGGTGCGTTTCCAGGAAGGAACGGAACGTGGGGGAACCGGCTTCCTCCTCACCTTCGAAGAAGAACGTCACACCAAGGCCGAATTCCGTGCCCAGAACCTCGGTCGCTGCAGCATAGGCGGCCACATGGGCCACGATCCCGGCCTTGTCGTCAGCAGCCCCACGGCCGTACAACCTGCCGTCCCGTTCGACGGCGGCGAAAGGCTCCGTTTCCCACAGCGCCGGATCCCCCGGCGGCTGGACGTCGTGGTGGGCGTACAGCAGGATGGTCGGCTTTCCTTCGGCCGCCCGTCGGCGTGCGACGACGGCAGGCCCCCCGGGGGTGCCGTCCTCCTTGTTACTGCGCAGGACCTGGACATCCTCAAGGCCGGCGGCGCGCAGCAGTTCCGCTACGGCCTGCGCGCTGGCTTCCAGGGGCGCGGGATCGAAACTCGGCCAGGCGATGCCGGGAATGGCCACAAGTTCCTTGAGCCGGTCGAGGGTTGTGTCGAATGAACCTGCCACGGAGAGCCTGAGTCCGTCCGCGCCGATGGCCGGTGCAGCGTGGCCCGGGCCGGGGGTGTTGGCGTCGGACGGACTGGCTGTTGGAGTGGGAGTCATGGCGAACACAATACCCGCGCCGAATCTCCTTGGCCGCAAGGTATTCTGTTCACGTGTTCGGACGTAAAAAGGAAGCGCCAACGGCGCAGCAATCAATAGACCAGCAGGCCGCTGAAGCGGCAGCCCGGCAGGATGCCGCGTTGGGCAAGGGTGCGCCCACCCCCAAGCGCAAAGCCCAGGAGGCTGCCCGCAAACGGCCCCTGGTGCCGGAGGACCGCAAGGCGTCCAAGGCCGCTGAACGCCAGGCCATCCAGGACCAGCGGACCAAAATGCGCCAAGCGCTCGACACAGGTGATGAAAAGTTCCTGCCCCTGCGCGACAAGGGTCCGCAGAAGCGTTATGCCCGAGATTACGTGGATGCACGCTTCAGCCTGGGCGAATACCTCATGTTCGGCGCCCTGGTATTTGTCATCATTTCCCTCATTGTTCCGGCTTCCAGCGAGCAGATGGTTTATGTCCTGGGCGGTTTTTGGGTGATGTTCCTGGCCGTCTTTGTGGATGTGTTCATCCTGTCCCGGCAACTCCGCAAGAAGCTGACCGAGAAGTTCGGCGGGGTTGAGCGTGGCACGGTCTGGTACGGCTCCATGCGCTCCCTGCAGTTCCGTAAGCTGCGCCTGCCCAAGCCGCTCGTGAAGCGCGGCCAATACCCGTCCTGACGTGCAGGCCGGACCGACCCGGCAGCACTCCCCCTGAACAACGAAAACCCCGGTGGTCCAACCACCGGGGTTTTGTTGTATGACTCAGCGGTTGCGTCGCGTTTTCGCCAGGTCGCGGTTGATCCGTGCCGCCCAGAACGGCCCCTCGTACAGGAATGCCGTGTAGCCCTGGACCAGCGTGGCCCCGGCATCCAGACGGTCCTGGACGTCTTTCGCCGTCTCCACGCCGCCGACGGCCACCAGCGTGATCGCGCCCCCGGTGGCCTCCTTGAGCCGGCGAAGGACTTCCAATGAACGCTGCTTCAGCGGTGCCCCGGACAGGCCCCCGGCGCCGCATTCGACCACCTTCGCAGCTGGCGACGCCAGCCCCTCACGCCCGATCGTGGTGTTTGTCGCGATAATGCCGTCCAGCTTGAGGTCCAGGGCCAGCTTGGCGACGTCGTCGATATCCTCATCGCTGAGGTCCGGTGCGATCTTGACCAGCAGCGGGACGTGCCGGCCTGCCGCCTTGTCCGCCTCGTCCCCCACCGCGGTCAGCAGCGGGCGGAGTGTCTGGACATCCTGGAGAAGGCGCAGCCCGGGCGTGTTGGGTGAGCTGACATTGACTACCAAGTAGTCCGCGGCCGGCGCCAGGCTCCGGGCGCTGATCAGGTAATCGGCCACGGCGTCGCCGAGTTCAACCACCTTGCTCTTGCCGATGTTCACCCCGATCACGGGGCGCACGTTCGGGTGCCGGCGCTGCAGGGCGGCGCGTGCCGCTTTGAGGCGCGGTTCGACGGCGGCCGCGCCATCGTTGTTGAACCCCATCCGGTTAATGACAGCCCGGTCCTCGATCAGCCTGAAAAGGCGCGGCTTCTCGTTACCCGGCTGCGCCTGCCCGGTGATGGTCCCTACTTCGACATGGCCAAAGCCAAGTTCGGTGAGGGCCTCGATGCCGAATCCCTCCTTGTCGAACCCGGCTGCGAGACCGAACGGGGATGGGAACGTGAGCCCAAAGGCAGAAGTCTGCAGTGAGGCCGCGGGTGCCGTGAACCGGTGCAGCAGCCGTCCCGCGCCGGAAGTATGGGCAAGCTTGATTGCCTTGAATCCGATCTTATGGGCGCGTTCCGCGTCCATCCACGAAAAGGCCAGCCTGAAGAATGTCGGATATACGCGCATGGCTCTAGTTTTCCGTCTCGGACGGTCCAGACCAAACCGGGCCGCCATACATGCGGCTCCGGCTAGCATAAAGCCATGAGGTGGCAGCCAGATATCCTCGGTGCCGGCTTCGAAGCCTGCACCTTCGAGGCCGGGGGCGAAGACGGCGTCCAGCGCACCGCCACGCTGGTGCGCTTCCGTCCGGCGAAAGAACCGGCAGCCGCCCGCCCGCGCCGGACAGTGCTGTTCCTCCATGGTTGGAGCGACTACTTCTTCAATGTGGACCTGGCGCAGTTTTGGACACACAGCGGCTACGAGTTCTACGCCCTCGACATGCACAACCACGGCCGCAGCCTGCGCCCGGAGACGCCCGGCGGCTACGTGGCGAACCTGGCGGACTATGACGCCGAGATCGAAGCGGCCATCGCCATCATCCGGGCCGACACACACACGCCGGAACTGGAAGCCAAGGCGTCCCTCACGCTGATGGGCCACTCCACCGGCGGCCTGGTGGCCGCCCTCTGGGTCAGCAGCCACCCCGGAGCGGCCTCCCAGCTGGTGCTAAACAGTCCCTGGCTGGAGATGCATGGGAGCTCGCTGGTCCGCCGTGCTGCGTCCACGATGGTAGGACCCGTGGCACGGTTCCGGCCGGAGGCTGTCCTGCGGCTGCCCGAACGGGGATTCTATTGGCGGACCATCAGCAGTTCAGCCGACGGCGAGTGGCCACTTGACGACAGGTTCCGTCCGCCGATGGCTTTTCCGCTCCGCGCGGGCTGGCTCAGCGCCATCCTGGCCGGCCACACCAAGGTGGCCCGCGGCCTGGACATCGACATACCCATCCTGGTGCTGCTGTCCCGGGGAAGCGCCACCGGGCCGTTCTGGTCCGAGGAGATGCGGCGCACCGACGCGGTACTGGACGTCAACATCATCGCCCTCCGCGCCCTGACACTGGGACGCAGCGTCACGGTGGAACGGATCGACGGCGCGCTCCACGACGTCTTCCTCTCCCCTGCCAAAGTGCGGGCAGACGCCTATGGGCGGCTCGCCCGCTGGCTCCGGGGTTACGGTACGGCTGAACCCGGTGCTGCGTCGACGGCGCCGCCGTAGCGCCGGTCCCGCTGGGCGTAGATTTCGACGGCGTCCCAGAGGGTCCGCCGGTCGACGTCGGGCCACAGCGTGTCCATAAAGACGAACTCGGCATACGCGGACTGCCAGAGCAGGAAATTGGAGAGCCGCTGCTCCCCCGAGCTCCGCAGGAACAGGTCCACGTCCGGCAGGTCCGGTTCGTCCAGGTACTTCTGGATGGTTTTCTCGGTAATGGCGCCGGGTTTGAGCCGGCCTGCGGCAACCTCGGCGGCGATCGCCGATACGGCGTCCGTGATTTCCGCCCGGCCGCCGTAATTAACACACATGTTCAACGTGCACGTGCTGTTGCCCGCGGTAAATTCCTCGGCATCTTCCAGTTCGCGGATCACCGAGCCCCACAGCCTGGGACGCCGGCCGGACCACCGTACGCGGACACCCCAGTCGTCCAGCTGGTTCCGCTGCCTTCGTAGCACGTCCTTGTTAAAACCCATCAGGAAGCGGACCTCTTCGGGTGACCGGCGCCAGTTTTCGGTGGAAAACGCATAGACGCTCACGTATTCGATGCCCAGTTCGATAGCGCCCGCCATCACGTCCAGCAGGGCGGGCTCGCCGGCTTTGTGTCCCTCGATCCGCGGCAGGCCCCGCTGGTTGGCCCAGCGGCCGTTGCCGTCCATCACAATGGCAACATGGCGGGGGATGAATTCCGCGGGGATCGCCGGGGCAACCGCGCCGGACGGGTGCGGATACGGTGCCACCACCGGGGTGGTCCGCTGCCGCGAAGGACTCTTCTTTTTTCCCAAGGCCACTGTCAGCCACGCTCCACATGTTTGAGGGATTTCAGGACACGTTCAAGGTGCCATTGCAGGTATACGGCCACCAGCCCCGCGGCTTCCCGTCGGTGCGGCACGTCCGAGCCATCCGCCGTCGTCCAGTCCCCGGTCAGCAGGGCACCCAGGAGCACGACGGTCTCCGCGGCCGGCGCAGGCGAACCGGGCGGCCTGCAGTCAGCGCAGACCATACCGCCGAGCGGAGCCGAAAAGGCCGTATGCGGGCCGGGCCGGCCGCAGCGGGCGCAGTCGGTAAAACTCGGAGCCCAGCCGCCGGTGGAAAGGGCCCGCAGGAGATACGAATCCAGGATCAGTCCGGGCGCGTGCTCGGCCCGGGACAGCGAGGCCAGCGCCCCCACCAGCAGGTTGTACTGGGCGGTGCCGGCTTCGCCGTCGACGTCGGTGAGTTTTTCCGCAGTTTCGGTCATGGCAGCGGCAACGGTATACCGGCCATAGTCTGCGGCGATGTTGCTGCCGTAGGCGCCCTTGGCAACAGCCTGCGTGACGATGTCGAGTGTCTTTCCGGAGACCAGCTGCAGGTCGGCAACCATAAACGGCTCCAGCCGCGCCCCAAACTTGCTGCTGGTCCGCCGCACGCCCTTGGCGACGGCGCGGATCTGGCCGTGGTGCTTGGTCAGCAGCGTGATGATGCGGTCAGCCTCGCCCAGCTTGTGCGTACGGAGCACCACGGCGTCATCCCGGTAGGACCGGGCAGCAAAGGATTGTTGGACCACGGTTAATCTTCGCACTGAGTTACGGAATGCCGGCATTGCCGGTGCGTTGCGCGCCGGGAATTCCGGCGCGCAACGTGTTCCGAATCAGGCCCGGGAATCCCGGATGGCCCGGTTGACTGCGGAAATGACGGCCTTGAGCGAGGACATGCTGGTGTTGGCATCGATACCGACGCCCCACAGGACCCGCTCCCCCACGGCGCACTCGACGTAGGCTGCGGCCATGGCGCTGCCGCCTTCCGAAAGGGCATGCTCGCTGTAGTCCAGCACCCGGACATCCACGCCGTCCTCGCGCAGGATGCTCAACAGCGCGGCGATGGGCCCGTTTCCGGTGCCCGTGCGACGGGCCTGGACACCGTCAACGGTGAGCGAGGCGTGCAGGGTCATCCCGCCGTCGTCATCGGTTTCGGTGCTGACGGAACCGAGTGAGTAACGGCCCCACTGGCCCTCGGCCTGGCTGGAGGGCAGGTACTCGTCCTGGAAGTACTGCCACAACTGGGCGCCGCTGACTTCGCCGCCCACGGTATCGGTCTTCTTCTGGATCACGCCGGAGAATTCCATCTGGGCACGGCGCGGCAGGTCCAGGCTGTGTTCGTTCTTGAGCAGGTACGCCACGCCACCCTTGCCGGACTGCGAGTTGACGCGGATGACGGCCTCGTAGCTGCGGCCCAGGTCCTTGGGGTCAACGGGCAGGTACGGGACCTGCCAGGTGAAGTCCGCGACGTCCTTCCCGGCGGCGGCAGCATCCTTCTCCAGCGCCTCGAAGCCCTTCTTGATGGCGTCCTGGTGCGAGCCGGAGAAGGCGGTGAAGACCAGGTCGCCGCCGTAGGGGGAACGCTCGGCGACGGGGAGCTGGTTGCAGTACTCCACGGTGCGCCGGATCTCATCGATGTCGGAGAAGTCGATCATGGGATCGATGCCCTGGACGAACATGTTCAGGCCCAGGGTGACGAGGTCCACGTTGCCGGTCCGCTCGCCGTTGCCGAACAGGCAGCCCTCAATCCGGTCCGCGCCGGCCAGGTACCCCAGTTCGGCGGCGGCCACGCCGGTACCCCGGTCATTGTGCGGGTGCAGGGACAGGATGATGCCTTCACGCGGGTGCAGGTTCCGGCTCATCCACTCAATGGAATCGGCGTACACGTTCGGGGTGGCCATTTCCACCGTGGCGGGCAGGTTGATGATGACCTGGCTGTCGGCGGATGCCTCGAAAACGTCGGCGATGGCGTTGCAGACCCGGACGGCATAGTCCAGTTCGGTTCCGGTGAACGACTCCGGCGAGTATTCGTAGGTGATGTGCGTGTCGACGAGGGTTTCCTCGTACTTCTTGCACAGCCTGGCGCCCTGGAGCGCAATGTCGAGGATGCCGTCCTGGTCCTGGTTGAACACCACACGGCGCTGCAGGACGGACGTTGAGTTGTACAGGTGGACAATCGCCCGCTTGGCGCCGACCAGGGACTCATAGGTCCGCTCGATCAGGTGCTCGCGGGCCTGGGTCAGGACCTGGATGGTGACGTCGTCCGGAATGTGGTTACCGACGATGAGCTGGCGGACGAAGTCAAAATCGGTCTGCGAGGCGGAAGGGAAGCCGACTTCAATTTCCTTGTAACCCATGCGGACCAGCAGATCGAACATCTTCATCTTGCGGGCCGGGCTCATCGGGTCGATCAGGGCCTGGTTGCCGTCACGCAGGTCCACGGCGCACCAGCGCGGGGCCTTGGTGATGACCTTGTCCGGCCACGTGCGGTCAGGCAGTTCAACGGTGATCTGGTCCTGGAACGGCATGTAGCGGTGGACAGGCATTCCGGAGGGCTTCTGTGCGTTTTGCATTACTATCGGGGCCTTTTCTGTGGTTCAAATCTGAAAGGGTGGCCGGGCAACACAAACTCCGCGACGAGGATGGGCCTTGCGCTAAATCGCGTCTGAGGCCTCGCCGCGGCAGCTAAGAAGAAGGAGCTCTGCGCGCACCATTTGAGGGTAGCACGCGTGCGTAAGATGAGAGAGCACCACCGTCCTTATCGTCCAACATGCAGACGCCGCCCCGGTGCCAGCCGGCCGCGGCACGTCACACGAAGGAGCATCCGTGCCCATCTCGGGGATCGACCTGTCCAACATAGACCACACCGTCAGGCCGCAGGATGACCTGTACCAGCACGTGAACGGGTCCTGGCTCAAGGCCACGGAAATTCCGGATGACCGGCCACTCGAGGGAACTTTCACCGCGCTGCGCGACGGGGCAGAGATCGCGGTCCGGGACATCATCGAAGAAGCAGCCGCCAAGGGTGAGGCCGCCAGCGGGATAGAACGGAAGGTGGGCGAGCTCTACAACAGCTTCATGGACGAAGCCACTGTGGAGGCCAAGGGCATGGAACCCATCCGCGGGCGGCTTGCCGACGTTTTTGCCACCACCACGGTTGCGGACCTCGTAGCCCTGGCCGGGCGCCTGTTCCGGTCCGACGTTTCCGGGCTCTTCTACATCTACCCGGCTCCGGACGCTGGCAACCCGGACCGCATCCTGCTCTACACCGGCCAGGGCGGCCTGGGACTGCCGGACGAGTCCTACTACCGGGAAGAAAAGTTTGCCCCCATGGTCAAGGCCTATGGCGAGCATGTCAGGACCATGTTCACGCTGGCCGGCGTGGCCGATCCGGAGCCCGCGGCCGCACGCGTCGTTGCCCTCGAAACCAGCCTCGCATCCCACCACTGGGACAACGTCACCCTGCGCGACCCGCAGAAGACCTATAACCTCAAGTCCGCCGAGGAAGCGGCCACCCTGTTCCCGCTCCTTAACACCTGGTTCGAAGCTGCCGGGATCGATGCCGACAAGCGCAAAGAGATCGTGGTGAGCACCCCGGACTTCTTCAGTGGGGCCGCCGGCCTGCTGGAGTCCGAACCGCTCTCGGTGTGGCAGGAGTGGCTGGCCTTGCGGGTCATCAACGGCGCTGCGCCGTACCTGTCCTCCGAGTTTGTGGATGCCAATTTCGCCTTCTACGGAACAACGATCAGCGGCACGCCCCGGAACAAGGACCGCTGGAAGCGGGCCGTCGCCGTCGTCGAAGCTGCACTCGGTGAGGCCGTTGGGCAGATCTACGTCTCGAAGCACTTCCCTGAAACCCACAAGGCCCGCATGCAGACCCTGGTGGCCAACCTGATCGAGGCCTACCGGCAGTCCATCACCGGCCTTGCCTGGATGGGTGAGGAAACAAAGGCCGAGGCGCTGCGGAAACTGGAGGCTTTCCGCGCCAAGATCGGCTACCCCGACAAGTGGATCGATTACTCCGCGGTGGAAATCGACCCGCTGGACCTTCTGGGGAACGTGGAGCGGGCCCACAATGCCGACGTCGACCGCCACCTGGATGAGGTGGGCAAACCGGTGGACCTTAACAAGTGGCTCATGACACCGCAGACGGTCAACGCGTACTATCACCCGATGCTCAACGAGATCGTCTTCCCGGCCGCTATCCTGCAGCCCCCGTTCTTCACAGCCGACGCCGACGACGCCGTCAACTACGGTGGCATTGGAGCGGTGATCGGCCACGAGATCGGCCACGGTTTTGATGACCAGGGGTCGCAGTTCGACGGCGGCGGCGCGCTGCGGAACTGGTGGACCGAGGATGACCGGACCGCCTTTGAGAAGCTCACAGCCAAGCTGGTGGCACAGTACGACGAGTTGTCCCCATATGCGGCGCCGGGGCACAACGTCAACGGCAAGCTGACGCTCGGGGAGAACATCGGCGACCTTGGTGGCCTGACCATCGCCTACAAGGCTTACCTGCTCAGCCTTGACGGCAAGGAACCGGAGGTGCTGGACGGACTGACGGGGCAGCAGCGGTTCTTCACGTCCTGGGCAGCCGGCTGGCGGCAGGTGATCCGGTCGGAAGAGGCCATCAGGAGGCTCGCCACAGATCCCCACTCCCCCAACGAGTTCAGGACCAACGCCATCGCCAAGAACCTGGACGCCTTCCACCAGGCCTTTGGCGTGACCGAGCAGGACGGCATGTGGATGCCGGCGGACGCTCGCGTCAGCATCTGGTAACCACCCTCCAGGACGCACAGGAGGCGGGGCCGTCTGGCCCCGCCTCCTGTGTGTCAACTGGTGGTGCTGTCTACTGTGGTGCGGCCGTCAGTCCTGGACGATCAGCACCGGGTTGGCCTGCTGGCACACCGTATCGCCGGCCGTCTGGTTGACGATGTCCTCGGGCAGGGCCACGCCCGCGCCGGCGCCGTAGGTTGCCCCGGTGGTGAAGTCCGTTCCAAGGTAGACCTGCACTCCGGCGACGCGGGGTGCCAGCTGGACCTGCGCGGCCGGGATCCCGAGCAGCGCCGCCACGTCAGCTGCGACGTCGGCGTATTCCGTACCGTAGTAGACGACGCTCTGCGCCACCGCCGTGGCTTCAAACGGCCCGGATTGGGTGAAGCCGCCGGTGATCAACGCCTGCACGATTTCCTGGGCGCGTCCCGGGACGCCGCTGCCGTTGGCCACGGTGACTGGTTGCAGCGCCTTGTCATACGGCGGCACCGCCGGGGCTGTTTCTGTCGGCGTGGCCGTTGTTTCCGTGGGCGCCGGGGACGGCGTGGTGGGTGCTGTCGGATCCGTGAGGTCCACGTCCTCACGGAGGGCCGCAAAGAGCTGGGACCCTGCGGGCTCGGCAATCTGCAGGCGGTTGATGTCCGTGACTGCCGGCGTGGTGGGCACGGCCACAAACGCCACCTTGGTGATATCGATGTCCTTGAGCCGGCTACCGATACTCACGAGCGACGGCACTGAGGCCAGCCCCTCATCCACCGTGAGGTTCTTGGTCACTACATCGGCAATGGTCAGCATTTTAGAGGGGTCGGACAGTGTGCCGTCGTCCTTGATCTTGCGCGTGAGGGAGGATAGGAACCCCTGCTGTGCCCTGATCCGGCCCAGGTCGCCGCCGTCGGCAAAGGCATGACGGGTCCGCAGGAAGGCAAGGGCCATTTCGCCCTTAACGGCGGACGTACCCTTCGGCAGGCGCAGCCGCGAGTCAGGATCGTAGACGGCGTCACTGATGCACACGTCAACGCCGCCCACCGTGTTGGAGAGCTCCTTCACTGCGGTGAAGTCCGCCATCATGAAGTGATCGATCTCCAGTCCAGTCAGTTTGTTGACCGTGTCCACGGCGCAGCCGATGCCGGCTTCGTTCATGGCCTCGTTGATCATGACACCTTTGCGGGCAGGATACGTCCGTTTGGTCTTCTGGTCGGTGCACTCCGGAATATCGACCAGCAGGTCCCGGGGGAAGCTGATGACGCTGACGCGCTTGTTGTCGGCCGATACGTCCATCAGCATCATGACGTCGGATTTGCCGTAACCTGTTGAGTCGTCCACGGTGCCGTACTCCGCGTTTGCGCCGTCCCTGGTATCGGAGCCAAGGATCAGGATCTGCATCCGGTCCGATTTGTCGTCCGATGAGTTCGCACCACCGGCGTTCAGCGGTGCCGTAGTGATGTTCGACTGGAACCGTAAATACCAGTAGCCCGCGAAGCCGAGACCGCCGACCACGAGGATGGTGACCACCGCAGTGGTCACCTTCAGCCAGGCCGGCATCCGGCTCCGGGATCCGAGATGCCGGGCAACGCCGACGGCGGTAGCATCAGCGTGGCGGGATACCGGACCGGTCCCGGCTGACGCGTCAGCTCCGTACTCGCGATTGTCGCGGCCTCGCCCCATGCGTGGTGTACCTTCCTCGAAAAAATGAATCCGGCCTATTTTAGTTGCCCAGTCTGGGAACTTCCCGACGACCGGCCGGGTAAAGCAAAAGGCAGCGTCAGAAGCCGAGCTTGACCAACTGCTTCGGGTCGCGCTGCCAGTCCTTGGCCACCTTCACATGCAGGTCAAGGTAGATGCGGGCACCGAGCAGCGCCTCGATCCCCTTGCGCGCATTGGTGCCGACTTCGCGGAGCCGTGCACCGCCCTTGCCGATGATGATGGCCTTCTGGGACGAACGTTCCACATAGAGATTAACCCGGACGTCGAGGAAAGGCCTGTCTTCGGGCCGGCCCTCACGCGGAACAATTTCATCGACGACGACGGCCAGGGAGTGGGGCAGTTCGTCGCGGACGCCTTCGAGCGCAGCTTCCCGGATGAGCTCGGCGATCATCACGGCCTCGGGTTCGTCCGTCAGGTGACCGTCCGGATACAGGGGCGGCGACGCCGGCATGTGGCTGATCAGGACGTCGGCGAGGGTGTCCACCTGGAAGCCGTCGGTGGCGGAGACCGGGACGATGTCCTTCCAGCCGTCCTCGCCGATGACATCCCGGCCCAGTGCCGCGACGGCAAGCAACTGCTCGGTGAGCGCCTGCCGGTCCACTGTGTCGGCCTTGGTGACGATCGCGATGACCGGCTTGTTGCCGATGGCTGCGAGCTGGGCGGCGATGTACTTGTCGCCCGGTCCGATTTTCTCGTTGGCGGGCAGGCAGAAGCCGATCGCGTCGACCTCGGCGAGGGTGTCGGCGACGAGTTCGTTCAGCCGCTTTCCCAGCAGGGTTCGGGGGCGGTGCAGGCCCGGGGTATCCACCAGGATCAGCTGGGCGTCATCGCGGTGCACGATCCCCCGAATGGTGTGGCGCGTGGTCTGCGGCTTGGCGGAGGTGATCGCCACCTTCTGGCCCACCAACGCATTCGTCAGGGTTGATTTTCCCGCGTTAGGCCGCCCCACGAGCACCGCAAAACCTGCCCTGTAGCCGCCGAAGTCTTTGGCGGCCGATTCCGGGTTGGCCGGACGATTACTTTTCTTGCTCACGTGGAACTCCCTGCTGGGTTGCTTTCGCCTCGTCGAGGAGGTCTTCAAGGTCTGTGTCTGCTTTTGGTACTGCTGAGGCAATGATGTGGCTGACGCGGTTGCGGCGGCCCTCGAGCCGTTCGGCGAGCAGCGAGATGCCGCCTACCTCCACGCGGCTGCCCACAATGGGAACGCGGCCCAGGGCCTTGGCCAGAAGCCCGCCCACAGTGTCGACCTCGTCGTCCTCGAGCTCGATGTCGAACAGTTCTCCGAGGTCGTCGATGCTCATCCGGGCGCTCACCCGGTAGGAACCGCCGCCCAGGGCCACGGCCTCGGCGCTTTCGGTGTCATACTCGTCCACGATTTCGCCGACAATTTCCTCGATGAGGTCCTCCAGGGTGACAAGGCCGGCCGTGCCGCCGTATTCGTCGATCACGATGGCAACATGTGTTGACTCCTTCTGCAGTTCCCGCAGCAGATCGCTCACCGGCTTGGACTCCGGGACGTACCGGACCTCGCGGGCCAGGGCTTCGACCGGGGGCTGTTCGTCGTCGGGTCCGAGCTCATGGAGCGTCGCCGCAACGTCCTTGAGGTACACGATTCCGAGGATCTGGTCCGTGTTGTCGCGAATCACCGGGATCCGTGAATAACCCGACCGCAGGAACATTGACATAGCCCGCCTGAGGCTGGAGCCGGCGTCAATGCTGAGGATATCCGTCCGGGGCACCATCACGGCGCGCACCAGGGTGTCGCCGAAGTCAAAGACTGATTGGATCATTTCCGCTTCGGTGTCTTCGATCATGTCCGATTCGGATGCGCGGTCCAAAAGTTCGCGGAATTCCTGTTCGCTGAAGAACGCGTCATCACCCGCCGGAGCGCCGGGAGCGGCGGCACTGCCCAGCGCCACGAGCCACCCCGGGATGGGTCCGAGGACCCACGTCAGGGACCTGATCAACGGTGCTGTTGAGCGGACGACTGCGGCCGAATGGAGCCTGCCGAGCTGCCGCGGGGAAACGCCGACGATAACGAAGCCGAGCAGGGCCATGATCCCGGTGGCGGCCAGCCCGGCCAGCCAGACGTTGTCCAGCAGGCTGTGGAGCAGGACGGCCACCGCTACGGCTGAAGCCATCTCGAACCAGACCCGCCAGAACCGCAAGGCCCGGATGTGCGCCACCGGCTGGGCCAGGATGCGCTTCATGGCGTTTCCGCGGCTTTTCAGCAGGGCGTCTTCGGCGTCATGCCGGGAAAGGAACGTGAACGCGGCCTCGGCTGCGGTCAACAGTGCTGCGGTACCGAGGAACGCCAGGGCCATGCCGACAAGGAGCAGGGGCGTCACTGCGTGGTCTCGGCAGGTGCTTCTTTGCCGGTGAAGCCGGAAAGCAGCTGGCGCTGGAGGCCGAACATTTCTTCCTTTTCCTCGGGATCTGCATGGTCATAGCCGAGCAGGTGGAGGATCCCATGCGTGGTCAGCAGCAGCATCTCATCCTGCAGGGAGTGCCCGGCGTTGACGGCCTGCACCTTCGCCACCTGGGGGCAGACGGCAATGTCACCCAGCATCCCTTGGGGAGTGGGCCGGTCCGGCGTGCCGGGGGTCAGCTCATCCATGGGGACGGAGAGCACGTCGGTGGATCCCGGCTCATCCATAAGCTCGATGTGTAGCTTTTCCATGGCGGGTTCATCTACCAGGAGAATGGAGAGTTCAGCCTGTGGGTGGATGTACAGCTGCTCAAAAACGTACCGGGACAGCGCCACGAGCTCCGCTTCATCAACCTGGATGCCGGACTCGTTGTTTACCTCTATGCTCACGCGCTTTCCCCCCGCTTTTCCCGGCTTACCGAGTGTTTTACTTTGTTTCGCTGGACATCGTCCCAGAGACTATAGGCACGCACGATGTCGCCCACAAGCCGGTGGCGGACCACGTCCGCATCGTCCAGGAGCGTGAAGTTTACGTCCTCGATCCCCTGCAGGATCTCCTCCACGATCCGCAGCCCCGAGCGGGTGCCGAAGGGCAGGTCCACCTGGGTGACGTCTCCGGTGACCACCATTTTGGACCCGAAGCCCAAACGCGTGAGGAACATCTTCATCTGTTCGGGTGTGGTGTTCTGCGCTTCGTCCAGGATGATGAAGGCGTCGTTGAGCGTGCGTCCTCGCATGTAAGCCAGCGGCGCCACTTCGATGGTCCCGGCGGCCATCAGGCGCGGGATGGACTCGGGGTCCATCATGTCGTGCAGCGCATCATACAGCGGGCGCAGATAGGGATCGATCTTGTCGCTCAGGGTGCCCGGCAGGAACCCCAGCCGCTCGCCGGCCTCGACTGCGGGCCGGGTCAGGATAATACGGCTGACTTCTTTCTGCTGCAGCGCCTGGACGGCCTTGGCCATCGCAAGGTACGTCTTACCCGTGCCTGCAGGGCCAATCCCGAAGATCACCGTGTTCGCATCAATCGCGTCCACGTAGTTCTTCTGGTTCAGCGTTTTGGGCCGGATGGTCTTCCCGCGGCTGGAGAGGATGTCATGGGTGAGGACGTCCACAGGGTTCTGCAATGACTGGCTGCGGAGCAACGCGACGAGCTGGTGCAACACCGCGGGGCTGATGACTGTCCCACGGGCCACGAGGCCGCGCACCTCATGCAGCAGCCGCATGATGCGGGGAACTTCGTTGGCGGGGCCGCTGATGGACAGTTCGTTTCCGCGGACATGGAAGTTAACGGACGGGAACTGCTCTTCGATGTAACGCAGGGCCTCGTCATGGCTGCCGAGCGATTGGACCATCTGATCGGAGTTGTCGAAGAGAACCACCTCCGTCCGGACACCGGGAAGTGAATGGGGGAATTCTCCGGCGGCGCGGTCAGTATTGAGCCGGCGCTTTCCGTTCGCTGATTCAGTCATGGTGCTGGCCCGCAGGCCCGTGGTCCCCTCCAGTTCGAAATTTAGGTGCGCCGGCTGCTGCGTGGGGGCTGTTGCCGAGCATGCAGGAGCCAGCGGAGTCCTTCCATCTTACGCCAGGAGGCACCTCCCGGCAGCGTCAGGCCGTCTCCGGCGAGGGTGCCCGTCACCGGCTTTCTGCGGGACGGTTGGCGTCATTAGGTATCAACTTCATATCGGGCTCATATCGTTCCCGTTGCAGTTGGGCCGGCAGCCCGGATTCGGTCCTTTTGCCGGAGCTGGCTATGCGATGCTGGAAATCACAGCCGTCCGGGGACCGGCTTACGGGGCCCAGGCCTCGCCATTTCACAGCCGGAAAGGACAGGCCACGAGAGTGCCGGAAACAGCGACCCCCCTCAGTGCCAGGCGCGTCGCGCCGCGTTTTCGTCCGCAACCTATCCTGGGCCTGCTGCCAGCATTCCTCCTTCTCACCGGTTGTATCGCGGACCCCAGCCCTGAGCCCACCCTGAATTCAAACTCCAGCGCTGCCGCCACAGGCTCCCCCGGGTCACTTTCCACCAGCGCGCCCCTGGAAACTACACAGTCCTCGAATAAGGCACCGGTCTACTGGATAGGCAGAAGCAACAGCAACGTGTTCCTATACCGGGAGTTCCGGGACGTGCCGGAACAGGAGAATCCAGTGACCCGCGCCCTTCGAGCCATGATGTCCGAGAAGCCGCTGGACCCGGATTTCTTCACGCCCTGGCAGGATCCCGAGAAACTCGCCTCGTCCATCTCCGGCAAAAACGTCATTACCGTCGATGTCTCGGAGGATGCCTTTAACAGCAATCTCGACGCCGACATGGCCGGCCGCGCCATTCAGCAGCTGGTCTTTACCGCTACGGCAGCGGCCGCGAGTTCCGGCCTGATCGATTCCGGCCAGCAGATCCAGGTCAGGATCCTGGTGGATAGCCACACAGATTACGTTGCCTTCAACCACGTCCAGCTTGGCGACCCCATGTCCCGAGCTGCCGGAATGGTGGCGCCCGTGTGGATCATCGATCCGCAGGAAGGGACTGGTTTGGCCGGCGGAAGCGTCAAGATCACCGGCCGCAGCACCGTTCCGGGCGGTAAGCTCCGCTGGCAGATCCTGCGGGCCGAAGCGAACGGGAACAAGGCGCCCTACCTGACCGGGGAGACCACTGCAGCTGCCGAAGCCGCCCAGTCCGGAGTCTTTACGCTTGCCCTTAGCCTGTCCTCGGGGAGTTACGAGCTCCGCGTTTCGCAAGTGGACGCGGCCGGCACGAGCCAGGAGCTGAATGTGGATACGCGGAACTTCAACGTCCGGTAACAGCCCGCGTAGCAGCCGGCATCAGGAGACCGGCGCTGTCCAGCGTCCCAGTACATCACTCGCCAGAACAACCGCTGCCGGCCCGGCTGTGGATGACCTCAGGACGTGGTGTCCCAAGAGCGCCGTCACGGCCCCGGCGTCGCAAAGCCGGGTGACTTCGCGGGGACTGATTCCGCCCTCCGGACCAACGATGAGCAGAATCTCCTGGGGTCCGGCGTCAGCCTGGGTGACCTGCCATGATTCCAGGACAGACCGGAGCGGCCGGACCGCGTCCTCGTGCAGGATTACGGCCAGATCCGCTGCCGCCACGGCCGCCGCAAGGCCTGGCGTTTCGACGGCGGCGCGCACCTCGGGGATCCAGGCGCGGCGTGCCTGCTTGGCGGCGGCAGTGACCACGGACTGCCATTTTGCGTGGGCCTTGGCCGCGCGCTCACCCTTCCAGCGGACAATTGATCGCTCGGACTGCCAGGGAACCACGGCATCAATCCCGAGTTCGGTTGCCGTTTCCACGGCCAGTTCATCACGGTCCCCCTTGGCCAGGGCCTGCACCAGCACAAGCCGGATGTCGGGCCGGTCCTCCACAACGAGGGCGGAGCATTCCACCGTGAGCTCCGCGGGCGACGCCGAGACGACAGTTCCGGTCAGCCGCCTTCCGGCGCCGTCGGCAATGTCCACTGCCTCTCCGGGAGATAGACGTTTTACGGCCACGGCGTGGCGTGCCTCCGGCCCCTGAAGGACAAAACGGGCACCGGGCACCAGCTCGTCCAGCGACCCGGCACCGCTGAAGAAAACGGGATTGCTCACCGCTACAGGTTACCGAACCGGTCCCGCAGCTTGGCAAAGACGCCGCCGCTGGCAGCCAGTTTGCCTTCGGTGAACTGCTCGCCCCGCAGCTTCGCCAGCTGCCGCAGGAGATCCTCCTGCGCGGCATCCAGCTTGGCCGGCGTCTCCACCTGCAGATGGACCATCAGGTCCCCGCGGCCGTAACCGCGCAGGTGCGTCACGCCGAGTCCACGGAGCGTGATGATCTCCCCGGACTGCGTCCCTGCCTTGACGTCGATTTCCTGCAGCCCGTCAAAGGTTTCCAGTGACAGCTCGGTGCCCAGGGCGGCGGCAGTCATCGGGATGTGCAGCGTTGCGTGCAGGTCGTCACCGTCGCGTGCGTAGGTGGCGTCGTTGTTGACCCGGAGTTCCACGTACAGGTCCCCGGACGGTCCGCCGGCAGGGCCCGCTTCGCCCTGCCCGGAGAGCTGGATCCGGGTGCCCGTGGCAACACCGGCCGGCACCTTGATGGTGAGCGACCGCCGGCTGCGGATGCGGCCCTGGCCGCTGCATTCGTTGCAGGGGTCCTTGATGACCGTCCCGAAGCCTTCGCAACTGCCACACGGGGCCGCCGTCATGACCTGGCCCAGGATGGAGCGCACCGCACGCTGGACCTGGCCGCTGCCGCCGCAGATATCGCAGCGCACAGGGTGGCTGCCGTCGCGGCAGCATGACCCGTTGCAGGTGGGACAGGTGACGGCTGTGTCCACTTCGAGTTTCCGGTTGACGCCGAACACGGCATCGCGGAGTTCGATCCGTACACTGATCAGCGCGTCCTGGCCGCGGCGGACCCGGGAAGCGGGGCCGGACGTGCCGCCGGCGCCGAAGAACGTGTCGAAGATGTCCTGGAACGCGAAGCCCTGGCCGGAGTATCCGCCGCCGCCGAACCCGTTGTCGGTGCCGTTCTCATTGCCGGTGGTGTCATAAATCCGGCGCTTCTGCGGGTCCGAAAGTACCTCGTAGGCATGGGTCACGGCCTTGAAGCGGTCCGATGCATCGTCCCCGGGGTTCACGTCCGGGTGGAGAGTGCGGGCCAGCTTGCGGTAGGCCTTCTTGATCTCTTCCCCGGTGGCTTCCGGCGAGACTCCGAGGACGTCGTAGTGGCTGCTCAAAGTTCGTATCTCTTCCTTGTTGTACTGCCGGCAGCCGGGCTGCCGGCACTGCTCTTCGTGCCTGGACCGCGGTGCTGTTACGGACCCAGAATTCTTGAAAGGTAACGGGCTACTGCCCTGACGGCGGCCATGGTGGTGGGATAATCCATCCGGGTGGGGCCGAGCACACCGATCTTGGCAGTGCTGTCCGGTCCGTAGCCCGTGGCCACCACGGAGGCTTCCGCGAGTCCGTCGTACGGGTTTTCACGCCCGATGCTGACTGCCACGCCCCTCGGATCCTGCGCCATGTCGCTCAGGAGGCGCAGCAGGACAACCTGCTCCTCAAGCGCTTCCAGGACGGGCCCGATACTGAGCGGAAAATCCACATTGGAACGGGCGAGGTTCGCCGTTCCGGCCATGACCATGCGTTCCTCGCGGCTGCTGTGGGCGAGCGTTTCCAGCCCGTGGGCCAAGGCCTGGGCCGCCGCGCGCTGGCCCGGGCTGACGGACGAAACGACTCCCGGCAGCGAGGAGGTCAGCCGGCTCAGCGAGATGCCCGCGAGTGATCCGAGGAAGTGTGTCCGCAGCGCGGCGATAGCGTCGTCGCCGAGGTCCTGGCCGATGTCGATCACGCGCTGTTCGACCTTGCCGGTGGTGGCGATGAGGACCACCAGGACCTGCCGGGGCGCGAGCAGGACGAATTCGATGTGGCGGATGGTGGCGCGGCTCAGATGCGGATACTGCACTACGGCGACCTGGTTGGTCAGCTGCGACAGCATCCTGACGGTCCTGTCCAGGACGTCGTCCAGATCGTCTGCGCCCTCCAGCAGCGCCTGAATGGCACGCCGTTCCGCGTGGGAAAGCGGCTTTACCGCTGAAATCTGGTCCACAAACAGCCTGTAGCCTTTGTCTGTGGGGATCCGTCCGGCACTGGTGTGCGGGGCCGTGATCAGGCCCTCGTCTTCCAGGGCCGCCATGTCGTTGCGGATGGTGGCGCTGGAAACGCCGAGGTGGTGGCGCTCCACGAGTGCTTTGGAACCTACTGGCTCACGGGAGTGCACGTAGTCCTCCACGATGGCGCGCAGTACTTCGAGTTTGCGCGGCTCGCTCATACTCCACCTCCATCCATGGTCACTGCAGGGTTAGCACTCGACATGCCTAAGTGCTAACAGTCTAATATGAGTCGCCCCGTTGTTAGCATTGGTACCGCTCCGGGCGAAATTCCGGACCAGGATCTAGCGGCAAGGCGGAATCAATCCATGCAGTACCAGAACTGGGGTCCGCAGGAGATCACCGCGCCCGTGAGAAGCGAACTCCCCGAGGTCGCCGTGGAACGCGGCATGGTTCTCGAAGACGCCCAGTCAGGCTGGGTGGGAGCGGTGACCCGGGTGGAGAAGTCAGGTGGCATGCATGTAGTGGCCCTCGAAGACCGGCGCGGCAAGTCCCGGTCCTTCCGACTGGGCTTCGGGTTCCTCCTGGAGGGGCAGCCCATCCGACTCGTTCCCCCGGCGCCCAGGCAGACCGCCCCCGTGGCCGCCGGCCGGACGGCGTCCGGCTCAGTCCGCGTTGCCGGCCAGCGTGCCCAGGTGGCCAAAGCCAGCAGGATCTGGGTGGAGGGAAAACACGACGCCGAACTCGTGGAAAAAGTCTGGGGTGACGATCTCCGCATAGAGGGCATCGTCGTCGAGCCTTTGCATGGCATTGATGACCTGGCGGGGGCGGTGGCCGCATTCGGTCCCGGTCCGGGACGGCGGCTGGGGGTCCTGGTGGACCACCTGGTGCCCGACTCGAAGGAGTGGCGCATCGCTGCCGCCGTGATGGCCTCCCCCGGTGCGGCCGGGAACGTCCTGATCGTCGGGCACCCTTACGTTGACGTGTGGCAGGCCATCCGGCCTGCCGTCCTGGGCATCGAAGAATGGCCGGTGGTGCCCCGCGGGCAGGACTGGAAGACCGGCATCCTGGCAGCGTTCGGCTGGCCACACTCCACCAAGGAAGACATCGGGCTTGGCTGGCAAAGGCTGCTGGGCGCTGTCCGCAGCTACGCGGACCTGGAAGCATCACTGCTCGGGAGAGTGGAGGAAGTCATCGACTTCCTGACGGTGCCCTGACACCGGATCCGGGTCCTGGCGGCGGCATTTGGTAGCCGAACCAGTATTCTTGGTACTGCGGAGGCTGCAGTTGCTTCAGTCCGGCATTCTCCAACCCAGCACCATTGCACTTTCGAAGGAAGAAAACCGTGGCACAAAACGCACGCGAGCACCGGGACGACCACGGCGGCCAGGGCCGTTCCGAGTATCAGGGCGTTCCGGCTAATGCGCTGCCCCTGACGGCCAGCGAAGACCGCCAGTGGGCCACGCTGGCACACTTCGGCGGGATCCTCGGCTGCGTTCCGTCGCTGTTGATCTACCTAATTTTCCGTGAGCGCGGGCCGTTTACCGCCCAGGAATCCAAGGAAGCGCTGAACTTCAGCCTGCCGCCCACCATTGCAGCCCTGGTGGCCAATCTCCTGGTGTTCATTCCGGTGGTGGGAAATGCCTTCGCCGTCATCGCCACGCTGATCTGGATTGCCCTGACCTGCTTTTCCGTGGCCGCAGGCATCCATGTCAACAAGGGCCAGCCCCACCGTTACCAGTACAACCTGCGTTGGATCAAGTAGCGGCACAACGCGGGGTCACTTCCCGCCCGATAATTGCATCGCATCGGGCCGGAAGTGACCCCGCGTTGCTTTGGGGCGTCAGCCCGGCAGGATCCTGCGGACCACGGCGTCGGCCAGCAGACGGCCCTTCAGCGTTAGTACCAGCGTGCCGTGGAAGGCAGCCGGTGGCTCCACCAGGCCGTCGGCAATGAGCCCGGCCACGGCGTGACGGCCGTGGTCGCCCAGCGTTGACGTTGCCAGCCCCGACACGAGCCGGGCCTCAAGCATCACGCGCTCCACGTCGCGGGTTTCGGCGTCGAGGGTTTCGCGCCCGGCCGCCGGTGACAGGCCCTGAGCGAGCCGTCCGGCGTAGGCCGTGGGGTGCTTGACGTTCCACCACCGCACACCGCCGACATGCGAATGTGCACCTGGCCCGATGCCCCACCAGTCGTCTCCCCGCCAGTACGCGAGGTTGTGCCGGCATGCCTGCTCCGGCGTCCGGGACCAGTTGCTGACCTCGTACCAGCTGAGGCCTGCAGCGCCGATCAGCTGGTCGGCGAGTTCGTATTTGTCGGCGTGGTCGTCGTCGTCGATTCCCGGGACTTCACCACGGCGGATCTGGGCCGCCAGCTTGGTGCCTTCTTCCACGATCAGCGCGTAGGCACTGATGTGGTCAGGCTGGTAGGACAGGGCCGTCTCCAGGGAGAACCGCCAGTCCTCCAGGGACTCCCCCGGTGTCCCGTAGATCAGGTCCAGGCTCACGGCCAGTCCGGCATCGCGCGCCCACTGCACCACCTGCGGCACGCGGCTGGGCGTGTGCGTGCGGTCCAGGACCTTCAGGACATGGGGAACGGCAGACTGCATGCCGAAGGAAACCCGGGTGAAGCCGGCATCGGCCAGGACCTGAAGGGATGCCGGGGTGACCGAGTCCGGGTTTGCTTCGGTGGTCACTTCGGCTCCGGGTTCCAGGCCCCAGTGCCCGACGGCGGCCGTCAGGATCCGCGCGAGGTCTTCCGCCGGGAGCAGCGTGGGGGTGCCGCCGCCGAAGAAGACTGTGCTCAGCGGCCGGTCCGGGAGACCCGAGTTCCGCAGGACTGAGGCGGCAAAGTCGACTTCGGACACGGCCGTGGTGGCGTAGGCGTCCTGTGACGCTCCGCCGCCCAGCTCGGTGGCCGTGTAGGTGTTGAAGTCGCAGTATCCGCAACGAACAGCGCAGAACGGGATGTGTACGTACAGGCCGAAGGCCCGGTCCGCCGCACCTGCCACTGCCTGGGCGGGCAGCAGACCGTCCGACGGCGCGGGGTCACCGAGCGGAAGAATGCTAGGCATTGCAGGGGCCTCCGGTGCTGCCGGCCACTGTGATCACTACTTCTTGGCCTTGTCCTTGGATTCGTCGGTGGTCAGCGCAGCGATGAAGGCTTCCTGGGGGACCTCAACGCGGCCCACCATCTTCATGCGCTTTTTGCCTTCCTTCTGCTTCTCCAGCAGCTTGCGCTTACGGGAAATGTCGCCGCCGTAGCACTTGGCCAGAACGTCCTTGCGGATGGCGCGGATGCTTTCCCGGGCGATGATCCTGGAGCCGATGGCAGCCTGGATGGGCACCTCGAACTGCTGGCGGGGAATGAGCTCGCGCAGTTTGCCGGTCATCATCACACCGTAGGCATAGGCCTTCTCGCGATGCGTGATGGCGGAGAAGGCATCCACCTGTTCGCCCTGGAGCATGATGTCCACCTTGACCAGGTCGGCCACCTGCTCGCCGTCGGCCTTCCAGTCCAGCGAACCGTAGCCCCGGGTCTTGGATTTGAGGATGTCAAAGAAATCGAACACGATCTCAGCGAGTGGCAGCCGGTAGCGGATTTCGACCCTGTCCTCCGACAGGTAGTCCATGCCGCCAATAACGCCGCGGCGGCTCTGGCAGAGCTCCATAATGGCGCCCACAAACTCGTTCGGCGCCAGGATGGTGGCAGCCACCATCGGCTCGCGGACCTCTGCTATCTTGCCGGAGGGGTATTCGCTGGGGTTGGTCACATGGACCACCCTCTTGTCCTCCAGC
Organism: Pseudarthrobacter humi; assembly: GCF_024294965.1. Lineage (NCBI taxonomy): Bacteria > Bacillati > Actinomycetota > Actinomycetes > Micrococcales > Micrococcaceae > Pseudarthrobacter > Pseudarthrobacter humi. The sequence goes on along the minus strand of NZ_JANCLV010000013.1, from coordinate 88,970 downwards.
GTCACTTCATACTCCACGTTGGGGGCGGTGGAGATCAGGTCGAGATTGTATTCGCGTTCGAGGCGCTCCCTGGTGATTTCCAGGTGGAGCAGGCCGAGGAAACCGACGCGGAAGCCGAAGCCAAGCGCGGCCGACGTTTCGGGCTCGTACACCAGAGCGGCGTCATTGAGCATCAGTTTCTCCAGCGCATCGCGGAGCACCGGGTAGTCCGTGCCGTCCAGCGGATACAGGCCGGAGAAGACCATCGGTTTGGCATCGGCATAGCCGGGAAGGGACTCCGTGGCAGGCTTGGCGAGGTTAGTGACGGTGTCGCCGACCTTGGACAGGCGGACGTCCTTCACACCGGTGATGAGGTAGCCCACTTCGCCAACGCCGAGACCCTTGGAGGGGGTGGGCTCCGGGGAGCTCACCCCGATCTCGAGGAGTTCGTGGGTGGCCCGGGTGGACATCATCTGGATGCGTTCACGGGGGTGGAGCATGCCGTCAACCACACGGACGTAGGTAACCACACCGCGGTACGTGTCGTAGACCGAGTCGAAGATCATGGCGCGCGCGGGGGCGTTCGGGTCCCCCACCGGGGCCGGCAGATCGCGGACGATCTTGTCCAGCAGGACTTCGACGCCCATGCCGGTCTTGCCGGAGACGCGGAGCACGTCGTCGGGGTCGCCGCCGATCAGGCTGGCCAGTTCGGCCGCGTACTTCTCCGGCTGGGCTGCCGGGAGGTCGATCTTGTTCAGTACCGGGATGATGGTGAGGTTGTTTTCCATCGCCAGGTACAGGTTCGCGAGGGTCTGGGCCTCAATGCCCTGGGCCGCGTCAACGAGCAGCACTGCGCCTTCGCAGGCGGCCAGCGAACGGGACACTTCGTAGGTGAAGTCCACGTGGCCAGGGGTGTCGATCATGTTCAGCGCGTAGCTGGTCCCGTCGAGTTCCCAGGGCATGCGGACCGCCTGGGACTTGATGGTGATGCCGCGTTCGCGCTCAATGTCCATGCGGTCCAGGTACTGGGCCTTCATATCGCGGGACTTAACCACCCCGGTGAACTGCAGCATGCGGTCAGCCAGGGTGGATTTACCGTGGTCAATGTGCGCGATGATGCAGAAATTCCGAATGATGGCCGGATCAGTCGCGGCGGGCACCGGGGCGGTGCGGGCCATGGGAGACACGCAGGGTCCTTACTGTTGACATTCGTGCGACGCCCGCCAGGACGCACCGGAGGCACCCTGCGGCTGGACCGCACATTTGGAACCTCCAGTCTCCCACGTCCGGGCGCATCGTATTGCATTCAGGTCAAACCCGGCACGGTGGCCCGGCGATAGTCTTGGCCCATGCCTATCAACCTCCGCTCCTTGGCCAACGCTGTCCGGACGTCCGTCAGGGTACTGCAGAAGTTCCGTACCGGGGCAACCCGATCAGCCGGACAGCACGCGCCTGGACCGGCCCGCCGTGCGGCGCCGGTGAGGCCGGCCCCGCACGGCGTGTATCCCGGCGACTTTGCCGGCGCGGCGTCCATCCGGTACGCCCCGCACCCCGACGGCAGTCCCGACCCCGGCGAGATTGTGTGGACCTGGGTGCCGTATGAGGAGGACCACAGCCGGGGCAAGGACCGTCCTGTTCTGCTGGTGGGCAAGAGCGGACGTTACCTGCTGGGGGTGATGCTCACCAGCAAGGATCACGACCATGCCGGGAACGGATCCGGAGACTACGCGGACATCGGGACTGGCAATTGGGACCGCCAGCAACGGCCCAGCGAGGCGAACCTGGGGCGGATCCTGCAGATCAGCCCGGATGCCATCCGGCGCGAAGGTGCTGTTCTGGACCGGAAACGCTTCGATCTGGTGGCTGCAGGCATCCGGCGGCGACACGGCTGGAAATAGCCCGCCAAATGGCCAGCTTCCGGGGGTTCTGCTATTCTTTATAGCTGTGTGTCCGTGCAGGTCGACGGCCACTCATGGTTGGTCGCCATAGGTATCCCCACGCCGCTCAGTCAATGGCCAATCTGAAAGCCCTCTAGACCATTTCCGCATTAAAAAGAGAGTTCACACGTGGCTAATATCAAGTCCCAGAAGAAGCGCATCCTTACCAACGAGAAGGCCCGCCTGCGCAACAACGCAGTCAAGTCTGAGCTGAAGACGGCCATCCGCGCTGTCAACACCGCCGTTGAGTCCACCGACAAGGATGCAGCTGCTGCTGCCCTGCTTGTTGCCGGCCGTAAGCTGGACAAGGCCGTCAGCAAGGGTGTTCTGCACAAGAACAACGCAGCAAACCGCAAGTCGGCCATCTCCAAGAGGGTCAACGCGCTGTAAGGTTTCCAGTTCACCTGAACTGATGATTGTGGCCGGCACCCGATGGGTGCCGGCCACACATCTTTAAGCCGCCAGCGGCGCGACGTCAGCGGTAACTGACGCAGCCGCAAAAAGCTGACGTCAGTGCCCGCGCACAGAGGTTGCGATGACAGTCACCGCATGTTCAACGGCATAGACGGGATCACGCGAAAGGCCCTTGACCTGGGCGTCGGCCTCGGCGGTGGCCTGGATGGAGCGGACCAGGCCCTCCGGGGTCCAGCGGCGCACATCGCGCTGGGCCTGCTCCACGAGCCAAGGCTGCATGCCCAGTTCCCGGGCGATCTGCGCCGGGGATCCCTGGGCGCCGGCAACTTTGGCCACCGTCCGCAGCTTGGCTGCCAACGCCGCCACCAGCGGAACCGGATCAGCCCCGGTGGCCAGCGCGTGGCGAAGGGTGGACAGCGCCACTGGACCGTTTCCGGCCATGGCAGCGTCCGCGACCTTGAAGGCCGTGGCCTCGATCCGGCCGCCGTAGTAGCGGTCCACCAACTCCGGGGTCACTGCTCCGGTGGCATCCGCGATCAGCTGGCTGCACGCCGCCGCGAGCTCCGAAAGGTTGGCGCCGACGGCATTAACCAGCGTCTGCACGGCGTCCGAGCTGATCTTGCGTCCGGCGAGCCTGAATTCCGTTGCCACGAAGGTGGCCTTGTCTGCATCCTTCTTCAGGGGCTGGCAGTCAACTACCGGCCAACCGCCGGCCTTGACGGCATCGAGGAGCTTTTTGCCGCGGACTCCCCCGGCGTGGCGCAGGACCAGCACCGCGTCCGGCTCAGGGCGGGCCAGGTAGGTCAGTGCGTCGGCCAGGAAGGCATCATTCATGCCTTCAACGCCTTCGACTTCGATCAGTTTGCGCTCACCGAAGAGTGACGGGCTGACTTGCATGGCGAGGGTCCCGGCTTCGTACGTTCCGGCCATGATACGGCTGACTTCCACGTCGGGAAACGCCGTCCGCACCTGGGCGCGGACATGGTCCATGGCACGGATGCCGAGGTATTCCTCCGGTCCGCCCACCAGGACGATTTCGGCAGGCGTCACGTCCCTCCAGGTGACCGTGTTGGACGCCGGAGTCTTGGTACGTGTGGGGGTCTGGGCTGCGGCCATGGTGGATTCCTCCCGGAAATTCTGGTGCAGTGTCTAAGCCTGCCACGGTGGGCCGCCGCCACCAAGCGGGGGCCACGCTGGCCTGGCCCGCGCCCGTCCGGGCCGCGTTGGTCCGTTCCGCGTTGGTCCTGCCAGCGACGGGAGACCGTGGCCCCCAGCTGCCGTTCCAGGAGGTCCAACACCGATTCCGTCCGTGCGTGCAGGGCCAGGACCCCCCGGAACACCTGGCGCGGCCGGACGGCAAGCCACACCCCGGCAAAGGTCAGCAAGGAGAGCAGTACCATGGTCAGGAGTCCGAATGGGCCCTCGGGCCAGGGCGGCGCAGCCCCCGGCAATCCTGCCGTGATCCGTGCGGTTCCTGCCACTCCGGCGCTGAAAGTGCCCGCCACGGCGATCAGGACGGTGGCCAGCCACGGTGCGGCAACCACCAGCGGGACCGCTGCCGTTCCCAGCAATGTCACCGGTGCTACCAGCGGGGCTGCCATCAGGTTTGCCAGCAGCGAGTACGTGGAGAACTGGGGCTGCAGGAGCACAATCACCGGGCCGCAGAGCAGCTGCGCGGAGAGCGGAACGGCCCAGGCGGCGGCTGCCCAGCGTGGAATCACTGCCGGGGTCCAGTCGATCATCCGACGGCCCAGGATGATGATGCCCAGGGTCGCGAGTACCGACAAGAGGAACCCAAAGCTGGTACCGAGGCCGGGGTCGATCAGGAGCAGGCCCATTACGGCGAGGCAGAGGAAACTGAGTCCGCGGCCCGTCCGGCCGCCTGCCAGCGATGCCACGGCGATTGAACCCATCAGCGCGGCTCGCAGGACGCTGGCATCCGGGCCGACGAGCACCACAAACATTGCCAGGCCGGTCAGCGCCAGTCCTGCCGCGGGGAGCCGGGGCAGGCGGAGGCTGCGTGCAGCGATCAGCAGGGCACCCAGGACCAGGCTGCAGTTGGCTCCGCTGACCGCGGTCAGGTGGGTCATGCCCACCGTCTTCATCGCCGCATTGAGCCCTTCGTCCAGGGCGCTGGTATCTCCGGTGACCATGCCCGGGAGGAGGCCCGCCGGATCGGCGGCAAGGAAGGACGCAGCGGAGACATACCGGACGCGCAGGTCCTTCGCGACCAGCTGCCAGCCCGGGGCGTCGGCATCATCGACCCCGGCGCTGCTGCCGTTCCCGGAGCCGGCACGGGGTGGCAGGGAGGCTGACAGGACAGCGGTTTCCTGCTGGCCTGCGTCCGGGGGCTTCAGCTTGCCGGCCGTCCGGACCACCTGCCCGGGCACCACATCTCCCCACCCCTTGCCGCCCATGACCACCACCGGGGCACGGGTGCGGATGACCCGGCTGCTGACGGTGACCTCCTCCGTCTGCGCCGTGACCGACCAGCGTTCGGGCGGCCCCGATGTACCCGGGACGGTCATGGCGCGCGGGGATCCGGTGACCTCCAGGATGGCCACCACAGAGTGGCCGGCGGCGACTGCTTCGGCAAACGGCCCGTCGTGGCGTTGGGACGACGAGACAGCCGAATGGGCAGCGGCGGTGGCGGCCAGCAGCAAGGCAACCGCGAGCGTCATCGGAAAGCTCCGCCGGCCTGCCACCAGCCCCCTGCCGCGAGAGGCCCGGATCAACAGGCAGGTGGCAAACAGCACTAAGCCGCAGCAGAGCCCCACCAGCGCCACAGGGGCAAGCCAGACGCCGGCGACGGCGGCACCCCAGACGAGGAATGCAGGCAATGCCAGCCTGACGTCGGTGCGCCGGCGCGGCGCATCCGTAGGTGAACTCGATGGCTCCTGGCCCCGGAGTTTCGTCCCGACGCGTGCACTCAGCCTGCGGACACTCAGCCCCGCGGCCTGGACTACGGCGGGCGTCTCCACGGAGGCCGGGAATGTTGCTGGAGCCCTCTGGCCCTGCACAGCTGAGTCAACAAAACGGCTCCACGGGCTGCGAGTAGCCACCTCAGATGCCTACCAGGGGAAGGAGTGCTGCGAGCATCTTGGGACCCACGCCATCCACGGCGTCGAGCTCCTCGACCGTTGTGAAGGAGCCGTGTTCCTTGCGCCACTCCACGATCCGCTGAGCCAGTACGGGCCCAACCTTCGGCAGGGCGTCCAGCTCTTCGACGCTGGCTGTATTGAGGTTGACCTTTTCTCCTGCTGAAACGGTCCCACCACCGCCGGTCCCCTCCCCCGCTTCCCCGGACATGCCGGACGAACCGGCGGGGACTTCTTCGCCGGGCTGGGGAACGTAGAGCTTCTGACCGTCCGCCAGCACGGCAGCAAGATTAAGGCGGTTCAGGTCGGCGGCGGGTGTGCTGCCGCCTGCAGCGGCGACTGCCTGGTGAACCCGGCTGCCCGCGGGCAACTGCACAACCCCGGGCACGGCGACAGCCCCGGCCACGTGGACGATAACGGTGCCGGCCTGTGGACTTTCCGACACCAGGCCAGGTGGCCCGGCGCCGTGCGGCTCCGGGCCTTCGGTTCCTTCCCGAGCAGGCATGCTGCCCTGAGCGGAGATGTCACTGAGTGGCCTGACGTCTGGCTGACCGGCGGCTACTTGTGCCCAGAACCAGACGCTGCCCAGCACCGCGAACGCGGCAATGAACAGGGCGACCCGCAGGCCCACCCGCCATCTCAGCGCCGGTCCTGTCCGGCCTGTTCCGGCAGCGGACTCATCAGCGGCCCCCGAAGCGGCGTCGTCACCGGGTAGGTGGGTACCGCCGTCGTACTCAAACACCTTTTCGCCGTCGGTGAGCAGAAGCCCCGGGGCGGCTGCGAGCGTGGACTGCAGCCGGTCCCGGGCATGCCGCGCCCCCTGGCGTGCTGCTCCAGCGTCCCGGCGTGACATGCTCCCAACGCTAGGGATACAACGCCGCCGGTGACAGGCCGGGCCTGCCCTATGTGGAAACCGCTAGGCGCAAAAACCGCCGGGAAGGTCCAGCTTCGGGACTCGAGCCACCCCCCGCTGGAAGATTCAGGAGACCAGTGACCGGCGGGCACGAAGCCGCTACGATTCGCTTACCGTACAAGCCCTATGAGTTAGTTGGTGGGACAATGCAGCTTGACGAGGTCATCGACCAGTTTCATCAGGCGCTAAATCAGTTTGCTAAAGGCAACCCGGAACCCGTCAAGGCCATTTTCTCCCACAGCAGAGATGTCTCCCTTGCTAATCCCTGGGGCCCGCCGGTGGTCGGCTGGGAGCGAGTATCAGGGGCCCTCGATTCAGCGGCGGCACGATTCAAATCTGGACGCGTCACGGCTCTTGATGCCCTCACCAAGCACGTCACAACCGATCTCGCCTGCTTCCTGGACATAGAACACTGGCAGGCCAAGGTGGGAGGAGCCGACAAAATATCAGCATTTGAGCTACGGGTTACGAGCATCTATCGCCTCGAAGGCGACGACTGGGCACTCGTGCACCGGCATGCAGACCCGATCACCACACCGCAGCCCCCGGATGCCGTCTTGGGAAAATGACAGCCGGGAAACGCACCTATGTGGAAACCGCTAGGTGGAAACTGCGGGGAGCTCCGGCTCCGAGTTCCGCACAGTTGGGCCGCTCTCCCCCACGATCACCGCGAGTACGCCGAGCCCGGCGTGAGCTGCCAGGACGGCGGGCAGGGAGCTGATCTGGGCCGGCGGACAGCTTGGCAAGGCGGCGGACAGCCTGGCTGCCAGCGCTTCTGCCTCGACCGGATTCCCGAAGTGGTGGACGGCGAGGCGGGCCTGGCCGTGGGGGCGCGATGCGGCGTCCGCGGCGGCCAGTTCCTCGAGGCGGGCAACAGCTTTGGCTGCTGATCTGACCTTTTCCAGCGGCACGATCTTGCCGTCGTCGACGGCCAGGATGGGTTTGATGGCGAACATGGTCCCCAGCAGCGAGGCGGCCGCGCCGATCCGCCCGCCCCTGCGGAGCTGTTCCAGGCTGGGCACGTAGAAATAGACCTTGGTCCTCGCGAACTGCGCCGCCGCCGCGGCGGCTACGGCTGTGGTGTCGCTGCCTGCCGCGGCGGCTGCCACCGCGGCCTGCACGCCCATGCCCAGTGCCATGCCCACGGTGCAAGAGTCGAGGACTTCAACGGGGATGCTCACCCGGGTGGCCGCGAGCCGCGCCGCGTCCGCCGTTCCGGACAAGCCGCCGGAAATGTGGATGGAGACCACGCCCTCGTAGCCCAGCCGTTCGGCGGCCAGGAAGGCTTGTTCAAACTGTCCCGGTGACGGGCGGGACGTCTTGACCGACGTTCCACTGGCGAGTGCCAGGGCAATGGTTTCGGTGATGTCGTCTTCGCCCTCACCGTAGATTTCCGCGCCCACCATAACAGGCATCGGGATGACAGTCAGGCGTCCGTCACCTGAACAGGCATGCACCCAATCGGCCGGCAGTGCCGAGGCAGAATCGGTCACCACCGCGGTACGGACGACGACGGCGGGCAGGGTGGAGGGTACTGGCACACCGGCGCGCGGTGCGGGACGGAGGGCAGCCAGACGCTCCCGAAGCCAGTGCCACGCGGCGGCGTCACGATCGGGCAAGAGCGCCTCCTGGTCTAGGGCCGGCCGCCGGTTGGGACCGGCGGCCGGTGTCCCGGGCTAGGCCGGGACGATGTTGACCAGTTTAGGCGCTCGCACGATCACCGTGCGGATGCCGCGGCCGTCGAGCGCGCGCCGGACGTTTTCGCTGGCCAGCGCCAGTTCCCGCAGTGCGTCCTCGCCGATCCCCGGGGAGACTTCAAGGCGGTCACGGACCTTGCCCTGGACCTGGACCACCGCGGTGACGGTCTCCTGGACCAGCAGCGCTTCGTCGTGCATCGGCCAGCCGGCGTTCGCCACGGACGCCGGGTGACCCAGGACGTTCCACATGTCCTCCGCGGTGTACGGCGCGAAGAGGCTCAGGATGACGGCAACGGCTTCCGCCGCCTCGCGGACGGCGGGATCCGCCCCGCCGGCGCCCGCGTCTATGGTCTTGCGTGTTGCGTTGACCAGCTCCATCAGCTTGGCCACCACCACATTGAACTTGTTCGTGTCCAGCAGTGCGGCAGCGTCGGCGATGGTGCGGTGCGTGACGGAACGCAGCGCGCGGTCACCGGCGGTCACATCGGCACCGGGCTCGCTGGCGACGTCCTGGGCCAGGCGCCAGGCACGGGCCAGGAACTTTGCGGAGCCCGACGGCGAAACGTCCGCCCAGTCGACGTCGTCCTCCGGCGGGGAGGCGAAGATCATGGTCAGGCGCACGGCATCCACGCCGTATTTGTCCAGCTGTTCGCTGAGGTCTACGCCGTTGCCCAGCGACTTGCTCATGGCCTTGCCCCCGTTGAGGACCTGGCCCTGGTTCAGCAGCGCACTGAAGGGCTCGTCGGCGTCGATCATGCCGAGGTCGTGGATGACCTTCGTGAAGAACCGGGCGTACAGCAGGTGCAGGATGGCGTGCTCCACGCCGCCCACATACTGGCCGACCGGCATCCACTCGTTGATCTTTGCCGGGTCGAAGGGGCCCTCGGTGTACTGCGGCGAGACAAACCGCAGGAAGTACCAGGACGAGTCCACAAACGTGTCCATGGTGTCGGTATCGCGCTTAGCGGGCCCGTGGCAGTTGGGGCACTCAACGTTGACCCAGGCCTCGGCCGCAGCCAGGGGCGACGTGCCCTTCGGCGAGAGGTCCTCGCCGCGCAGGTCAGCCGGCAGCCTGACCGGCAGCTGCTCGTCGGGAACAGGAACCTCGCCGCAGGCCGGGCAGTGGATGATCGGGATGGGAGTGCCCCAGAACCGCTGGCGGCTCAGCAGCCAGTCACGCAAGCGGAAGTTGACGAACTTCTCGCCGGTGCCCTGCTTTTCGAGGATGCCGATGGCAGCCGGGATGGCCTCTGCCTTCGGCAGCCCATCGAGGACACCCGAGTTGATGAGTGTACCCTCGCCCGAGGTGGCCTTGCCGGAGACAGAGGGATCCTCTTCACCGGTATCCAGCACCGCGCGGACGGGCAGGTCGAACGTTTTGGCGAAGTCGAGGTCGCGCTGGTCATGGGCGGGGACGGCCATGATGGCGCCGGTGCCGTAGTCGGCCAGGACGTAGTCAGCGGCCCAGACCGGAAGTTTTTCGCCGTTCAGCGGATTGACGGCGTAGCGGCCGGTAAAGACACCGGTCTTTTCGCGTTCGGTGGACTGGCGTTCGATCTCGGTGAGTGCCTTGACCTGTTCGCGGTAGGCGTCCAAGGCCGCGGCGTGCTCCCCGGTGACGAGTTCGACGGCGATCGGCGCGTCGGCGGCCACAACGAAGAACGTGGCACCGTACAGGGTGTCCGGGCGCGTGGTGAAGACGGTGACGTCCTTCGCGGGCTTGCCGCCTTCCGCTTCGATCACAAAGTTGACGTGGGCACCTTCGGAGCGGCCGATCCAGTTCCTCTGCATCGCCAGCACACGCTCGGGCCAGTGGCCCCGCAGCTCGTCCATGTCATCGAGCAGCCGGTCAGCGTACTCGGTGATCTTGAAATACCACTGGTTCAGGGACTTCTTGGTGACGGGCGTGCCGCAGCGTTCGCAGGCACCGTTGACCACCTGTTCGTTGGCCAGGACGGTCTGGTCCTTGGGGCACCAGTTGACCGGGGAGTCCTTGCGGTAAGCCAGGCCCTTCTCGTAGAAGCGCTTGAACAGCCACTGAGTCCAGCGGTAGTACTCGGGGTCCGAGGTGTGGACCCGCCGGGACCAGTCCGCGGAGATCGCGTAGCGCTTGAACGACGCCGCCTGGGTGTCGATGTTGGCGTACGTCCACTCGCTTGGGTGCGCGTTGCGCTTGATGGCGGCGTTTTCCGCCGGCAGCCCGAAGGAGTCCCAGCCGATCGGGTGCAGGACGTCGAAGCCCTTTTGCCGCAGGTAGCGGGCCACAACGTCGCCCATGGCAAAGGCCTCGGCGTGGCCCATGTGCAGGTCGCCCGAGGGGTACGGGAACATGTCCAGCACGTAGCGGCGCTCGCGGGAACCATCATCCACCGGTGTGAAAACTTTAAGGTCTTCCCACACCTGCGGCCACTTGGCCTCCATCGCCGCGAAGCTGTAGGCACCCTCTTCGGGTGTTTCCGCCGCCACTGCTGCTGTTCCGGTCTCTGTCTCCGGCTGAACGCTCACTGCTGCCCTCTTCTGTTCTGTGGTGGCATCGGTGCTGCCACAACGGTCTGATCCCCTCTGCTGCCGGCCCGCCAAACTTGCCCGGACACACAAAAGCCCCTCTCCATGGAGGGGCAGCCGCGCGGCATTCCGGTAGATTCCGGACACCGGGCGGCTAGCTAAGCAGAAGGATCGCACGCATAGGACTACTTTAGCCTACGCGCTGCAGGTGGGCAGGCCCAGGCTGAGGAATCGCCAGGCCGGGCCGGACGCAGGGGCGCGTGGCCCGGCCTGGCACCGTCGAAGTGGACAGTGCCGCGAGGCCCATTAGGTAGCCCGGATCTCTTCGCCAAAGAGAACCCTGAAACAGAGTGGCTCAACAGGGTAGTTTCTACCCTTGCCAACCCAGCGCAATCGGTCCACAGTATTGTCAAGTCTGTGGGGAAACTAGACGGTCTCAGGTCGAGGAGCCTGACATGTATTCTTGGCGTTTAAGTCCCGCACAACGTTGTGATGGACTAAAGAATCCGCACTTCACCCCTACGAAGAACTAGCGAGGGACTAGTCGTGTTTGGCTGGGTTACCCGGTTCAGCATGCAGTTCCGAATCTTGGTTCTCGCCCTGGCGGCGGGCCTTATTACTTTTGGCATCGTGAACGTCCCACATATGGCCGTGGACACCATGCCGGAGTTCGCCCCCGCACAGGTAGAGATCCAAACTGAGGCCCTAGGGCTCTCCGCTGTTGAAGTTGAGCAGCTTATTACCGCACCGATGGAAGCAGACCTCCTCAACGGCGTGGCCTGGCTGGACGAGATCCGCTCGAAATCCGTCCCGGGGCTGTCGTCCATCGAACTGGTCTTCGAGCCTGGCACGGACCTGCTGCGCGCCCGCCAGTTGGTCGCGGAACGGATGACGCAGGCGCACGCACTGCCTAACGTTTCATCGCCGCCGCTGATCATGCAGCCCATGTCCTCCACCAGCCGCGTGCTGATGGTCAGGATGAATTCCAAGGAGCTCTCCGGCATTGAGATGTCGGTCCTGGCCAGATGGAAAATCAAGCCGCGGCTGATCGGTATCCCGGGCGTGGCAAACGTGTCCATCTGGGGCCAGCGCGAACAGCAGCTGCAGGTTGAGGTCACTCCGACGCAGCTGCGCGACAAAGGCATTACGCTTGAGCAGCTAATTAAGACCACAGGCAACGCGGTCTGGGTTTCGCCGCTGAGCTTCCTGGAGGCTTCGACGCCCGGGACCGGCGGTTTCGTGGAGTCGCCCAATCAGCGCCTTGGCATCCAGCACGTCCTTCCCATCCGCACGCCGGCCGACCTGGCCAAAGTCAGCGTGGAGGACACGGACCCGCAGTTGCTCCTGGGCGACATTGCCCAGGTCAAGGAAGACCACCAGCCGCTGATCGGTGACGCCGTTGGGGCGGACGCCGGCCTGATGCTGGTGATCGAGAAGTTCCCCGGCATCAGCGCCCTGGAGGTCACCCGCAGTGTTGAGGCGGCCCTCAAGGACATGGAGCCGGGCCTCACAGGCGTCCAGATCGACACCTCTGTCTTCAGGCCTGCGACCGGTGTTCAGGACTCCGTCAACAGCCTCGCTCTGGCGCTCCTGATCAGCCTGCTGATTGCGGTAGCACTGTTTTGGCTGCTGTTCCGGTCCTGGCGGGTCGCCGTGATCGCACTCGTGGCCATCTCCACTACCGTCACGACGGCGGCGGTGGTGCTGTTCGCCCAAAATGCAACACTTAACATCACCGTCCTGATGGGAATTCTGCTCGGCACGTCCGTGATCGTGGGCGACATCGTGGAAGACGTCCAGGCCCACCGACGACAGCGCGCCGTCAGCGGGGCGACGGACGCCGAGGCTACCCCGGCGTCGCGCCGCAGCCACATCGTCCGCGGAGTCCGCACACCACTGTTCCACGCATCGCTGATGATGGTGGTTGTCCTCGTTCCGACCCTCTTCGTGACTGGAGTAGGCGGCTCGTTTCTTTCGCCGCTGTTCTGGTCGTTGGCGCTGACGCTGGCCGCCGCCCTGGGTGTGGGCTTGTCCGTGACGCCCGTGTTGGCCCATTTCCTGCTTCCGGCGAAGACAGCCACGGGCAAGGAACGTCCCGCAATGGGGCGTGTGAAGGCGTACTACGACCGCGCCCTGGGCGGGGTCAACTCCAGGAAGGCGCTTGTGGTTGTGGCCGTCGCGGTCGTGGGGATCCTGGGCATCGCCGCCGGCTCACAACTGGCAGGAAACCGGCCGCTCGTTCCCACTATGCCCGACCGGACCCTGTTGGTGCAGTGGGACACCATGGCCGGGACGTCCAATGACGAGGTCCGGCGGATCGCTGCCCTGGCATCCGATGAACTCAGGGCCCTCCCGGGGGTTTCGGGCGTCGGCGGTCACGTGGGACGCGCCATCTCTGCGGATCAGGTGGTTGGCAACAGCTCTGCTGAGCTGTGGGTGTCGATCGCACGGGACGCCAACTTCGGCGAAACGGAGCGGGCCGTTCGGGACGTGGTCCAGGGCTACCCGGGCATCGCGCACAACGTGCTGAACTACTCGCAGCAGACCGTTGGCGACATGCGCTCCAGCCTGGAGCCGGGATTCGCGGTCCGCGTCTACGGCACGGAAATGCCGGTGCTCCGTGAAAAGGCAGAAGAGGTCCGCCAGGCCCTCCAGAAGATTGACGGTGTGAACAACCCGACCATCGACGCTGCTGCCATGACCGCGATCGTAGAGGTCCAGGTCAATCTCGAGGCTGCCCAAAAATTCGGCATCAAGCCCGGTGACGCGAGGCGCGCCGCTGCGACACTGATGCAGGGCATCGTCGTCGGGAACCTCTTTGAGGAGCAGAAGGTGTTCGAAGTGGTTGTTCGCGGCGCGGTTGGCGTCCGGGATGACCTGACAAGCATCCGTGAGCTGCTCCTTGACACGCCTAATGGCGGCCACGTCGAACTGGGCCAGGTCGCCGACGTTCGCATGGTCCCCAGCGAAGTTGTTATCCAGCACGATGCCACCTCGCGGCGGATCGACGTCGTGGCTGACGTCAGCGGACGCCCGCTGGCAGATATCCAGCGGGACATCGAGGCGGCCATCCAACAAATCCAGTTCCCGCTCGAACACCACGCCGAGATCCCCATGAAATACAGCCAGCTGCAGGCCGCAGACACCCTGGTTCATGGACTCGGAATCGCGGCCATCCTGGCTGTGCTGCTTCTGCTTCAGACTGCAGTGCGGAGCTGGAAGCTTGCCCTCGCCGTCTTCCTGACGCTTCCCGCCGCGATGGCGGGAGCGGCGGTCGCCGCATGGATCGGAGCGGAGTCCCTGTCCTGGCTGTCACTGACGGCGTTTGCGGCCGTGGTGGCCATCGCTGCACGTAATGCGGCGCTCCTGTCCGCGCGTGTTGACGAACTCTGGCGGGAATCCGAACAGATGTCACGCACTGACCTGGTCATGACGGCGGCCCGGGACCGGATATCGCCGATCCTGAAATCCGCCCTCATGACGTTCCTCGTTCTGATACCGCCCGCCTTCCTCGGCGGCGCGGTGGGCCAGGCCCTGATCGTGCCCATGCTGCTGATCATAGCCGGCGGGCTCGTGACCACAACGCTCGTGGGGATCTTTGTGCTCCCGCTGCTCGCACTCTGGTTCGGTCCCCGCACCGAGCCGGAAGAGTGGTCAGAGGTCTACGAATCGGAAATTCCAGTCAACCCTGTTATGCCGGAAAAGGTGGAAGTATCATGACCAGCACAAGGACCCTGCGGCGCCTGCCAGTGGCGGCCGCTGCTTGCGCAGCACTGCTGTTTTCACTGCCCGCCTGTGCTCAACCCTCAGCCATGGCAGAAACCGCATCTGAAGCGGCTGCCAAGGTGGAAAAGAACGCCGACACCGGCATAGCACGCATCACGCTGAGCCAGCGGGCCATTGAACGGCTGGAGCTGCTCACCGACACGGTCAAGCCGGGTCCGGGGGGCGCAGGCGTCCTGTTCCCATACGCAGCGCTGCTGTACGACGCGCAGGGGAAGACCTGGGTCTACGTCAACGCCGAGCCACGGGTGTACGAGCGCCAGTCCGTCACGGTGACCAAAATCGAAGCGGGGGCGGTCACAGCCAGTGCCGGCCCAGCTGTTGGAACGCCTGTCGTAACAGTAGCCGCGGCAGAGTTGTTCGGCGCAGAGTTCGTTACGGGCAAATGACATGCGCCGGATAGTCGCGGCAAGCCTAAGGTTCAGATCGATCATCATTGCGATGGCTGCAGCGCTGTTGATGGTAGGCGGCGCCCAGCTCAGCAGTGCCTCGGTGGACGTGTTCCCTGAATTCGCGCCGCCGAAAGTGGAGGTCCAGACAGCCTGCCTGGGACTTACCGCCGCTGAGGTGGAAGAACTCGTTTCGGTTCCCATGGAAGAAGCCTTCAACGGCATCGACGGCCTTCACCACATGCGGTCCAAGTCGGTACCGCAGCTGTCCTCGATTGTGATGGAATTCGAGAACGGCACGGATCTGCTCACTGCCCGACAGCTGGTGTCCGAGCGGATGGCGACGGTTATTCCGACGCTGCCCACCTGGGCGGCGCCGCCGGTCATGCTGCAGCCCCTGTCCTCCACCAGCCGGGTCATGAAGATCGGGCTGTCCTCGGACACCCGGTCCCTGATCGAGATGTCAATGATCTCCTACTGGAACATCAGGGCCCATCTGCTCCGCGTTCCCGGCGTGGCAAACGTGGCAATCTGGGGTGAACGTCTCCAGATGCTTCAGGTCCAGGCTGACCCGGCCAAGCTGGCAGCAAACAGGGTCAGCCTGGAAACCGTCATGAGCACCACCGCCAATGCCCTCGACGCCGGCCTGCTCCAGTATTCCTCCGGTGCCCTGATCGGCACCGGCGGTTCCCTGGACACACCCAGCCAGACAATTGGGATCAGGCACGTCCAGCCCATCACAACACCTGAGGACCTCGCGAAGGTGGCACTGGAAGATCGTGAGGGACAGCCCCCACTCCAGCTGGGCGACGTGGCCAACGTGGTCGAGGACCACCAGCAGCTGATCGGTGACGCCGTCATCAACGGCGGACCGGGCCTGATGCTGATTGTGGAAAAACTGCCTTGGGGCAACACCCTCGAAGTGACGCGCGGGGTGGAAGAGGCCATGAAGCAGCTCGAGCCCGGCTTGACCGGAATCGCTGTGGACACTGCCATTTTCCGGCCGGCGACCTTCATTGAGGAATCCCTCGACAACCTGAGCGTAGCCTTGCTGCTGGGATGCCTGCTGGTGATTCTGGTGCTGAGTGTTTTCCTCTTCCAGTGGCGGACGGCCCTGGTCAGCGTGCTGGCCATCCCCTTGTCACTGGTGGCGGCGGCCCTCGTGTTGTATTGGACCGGCGGCACGATCAACACCATGGTGCTTGCGGGGTTGGTGATTGCCGTCGGAGTGGTGGTGGACGATGCCATCATCGACGTCGAAAATATCGTCAGGCGTCTCCGGCACCACAGGGCCAGCGGAGCGCCCGGAAGCACCGCCAGGGTGGTGGTCAACGCGTCGCTTGAGGTCCGCGGACCAATCGTTTACGCCACGCTGATCATCGTCGCCGCGACGGTTCCGATCTTCTTCCTGGACGGGCTCACGGGCGCGTTCTTCCGGCCGCTCGCCACGTCCTACACTTTGGCGGTGATCGCATCCATGCTCGTGGCGCTGACGGTCACTCCCGCAATGGCATACATCGTCCTGCGAAATGCCAAGCTGGAGGACCGGGATCCGCCCGTGGTCAGGGTCCTGAAGCGTTGGTACGCCAACGCGCTGCGGCCCATCGTTCGCCGGCCTGTTCCCGGCTACCTGACCCTGGCCGCCGTCGGCGTCATCGGCATCGTGGCGGCGCCGCTGCTGGGCCAATCGTTGCTCCCGTCTTTCAAGGAGCGCGATTTCCTGATGCACTGGCTCACGCAGCCTGGCACATCCAACGCCGAAGAAGTCCGCGTCAGCCAGCTCGCCTGCGCTGAACTCATTGCCATTCCGGGTGTCAACAATTGCGGGTCCCATACGGGACAGGCGTTCAACGCCGATGAGGTGGTGGGTGTCTACTTTGGCGAGAACTGGATCAGCGTCGACCCCGGGGTGGATTATGACCAAACCCTGGCAGCAGTCTCGCAGGTAGTGGACGGTTACCCCGGAATCACACGGGATGTGCAGACGTACCTCAAGGAACGCATCCGTGAGGTCCTCACCGGAACCGGCTATGCCGTCGTCGTCCGCGTATATGGAGACGACCTTGCAACGCTGCGCCAGGAAGCCGACAAGATCAAGACCATCCTGGGCGGCATTGAGGGAGCCATCGGCGCGAAGGTTGCCCTCCAGGCCAGCGTGCCGCAGATCAATGTGGAGGTGAACCTGGAGGCGGCCAACCGCTTCGGACTGAAGCCGGGCGATGTTCGGCGGGCCGCCGCAACCTTTGTTGCCGGCGAAGAGGTAGGCGATATTTACCGGGACGGGAAGGCCTACGACGTCCAGGTGTGGAGCCCGCCGGAGGCCCGGACGAGTGTCACGAACATTGAGAACCTTCCCCTCGATACCCCGAGCGGGGTCAAGATCCGGATGGCTGATGTCGCCACGATTTCGGTCAAGCCCACGCCCAACGTCATTGAGCGTTCGGAGGGATCCAGGCGCATCGATGTCAGTGCCAATGTCAAGGAAGGTGACCTGGCGAAGGTCGTGGAGAAGCTCAAGACCGATATGGAATCTGTTCAGTTCCCGGTCGGCTACAGCGCGGTTGTCCTCGGCGAATACGCCGAACGCCAGGCCGCATCCCAACGGTTGCTGCTCTACGCTATTGGCGCGGTCATCGTCGTCTTCCTTCTCCTGCAGGCGGCTTTCAAGAGTTGGCGACTGGCTACCCTGGCCATCCTGACCCTACCGGTGGCGCTCGTGGGCGGGGTGATCGCCGCCCACCTCAGCGGCGGAATCCTGTCACTGGGATCGCTGGTTGGCTTCCTGACCCTCATGGGGATCGCGGCACGCAATGGCATCCTGCTCATCAACCACTGCCAGCACCTGGAGCAGTACGAGGGCATGCCCTTCGGACGTGCATTGGTGCTTCGGGGGGCTGCAGAGCGCTTGTCGCCGATCCTCATGACCACACTGGCTACTGCCCTTGCCCTGGTTCCGCTCGTGGTGATGGGGAACATCCCGGGCCATGAGATTGAACATCCCATGGCGGTGGTGATTCTTGGCGGACTGGTCACGTCAACGCTGGTCAACCTGTTCATCGTCCCCTCGCTGTACCTGCGTTTCGCCAAAGGCGGCCGCGGCCGCCGGCACGGGTCACACGAGCTGGAACCCGCGCCTGCGGTCTAGCAGATCCCTACGAGTGTGAAAGGCACGTGAGATGGCCTTACGAGCACATCTGTTCACGGCATGCGGGTCCGCGTTGCTGCTGGCCTTCGGATCGCTGACGGTGGTGTCGGCACCCACAGCGGGTGCCGCACCGCCGGCCCCGGAACTCTGCGGGCCCGGGTCCGCGATCAACTTTGACCGTTCGGATTTCCAGGCTTCCCCGCGGATCGATAACAAATGGTTCCCGCTCAAGCCCGGCATGCAGTATACGACGACGGGGACCGTGACCTCTGCCGATGGGACCAGCACACGCACTGTCGTCCATACTGTCACCGGGCTGACCAAGGTAATTGACGGCGTCAAGACCCGTGTCCTGTGGGACCGCGACTACTCGGACGGCGAACTGGTGGAATCCGAGCTGGCCTTCTTTGCGCAGACTGGAAAGGGAACGGTCTGGCTCTTCGGCGAATATCCGGAGGAATACGAAAACGGCGCGTTCGTTGGTGCGCCCAGCACTTTCATCAGCGGGCTTGCCAGGGCGCAGGCCGGCATCGCCATGCAGGCCAGGCCCCGGACCGGCACGCCGGACTATGTCCAGGCCTATGCACCCAGGGTTGACTTCCTTGACTGCGGGACAGTGTTCAAGAAAAACCAGCACGTCTGCGTCCCGACTGGCTGCTACGACGATGTACTGGTGATCGATGAATACAACCCGCTGGAACCGCCTGAGGCAGGCCACCAGCGGAAGTTCTACTCAGCCGGAACAGGGCTGGTGAAAGTCACCGCCGTGGGCGGTCCCGACCAGGAATTCATGGACCTCGTGAAAGTGAAGAAGCTGGGCGCCGCACAGTTCGCGGCCGTCAACACCCAGGCGCTGGAACTGGATGAGCGGGCATACTCGGTCAGCAGAAGCGTCTATGCGAAGACGCCTCCGGCTGAACTCGACGGACCCTGACCCGCACAAGACCAGGGAGGGCGGCACTCCTCGGGCCACCCTCCCTCTTCGTTGCTGTCCGGAGATCGGTTCGGAGTGCTAGCGGACGTCCTCGTCGACCCAATCCATGGACTTCGTCACGGCCTTCCTCCACAGGCGCAGCTGCCGGTCCTGCTCGGCCTGGTCCAGCTTCGGTTCCCACCGCTTGTCCTCGGACCAGTTGGACGATAGTTCGCCGAGGTCCTTCCAGAAACCGACGGCGAGGCCGGCTGCGTAGGCGGCGCCCAGTGCGGTGGTTTCCACGACCTTCGGCCGGATCACCGGAACGCCCAGGATGTCCGCCTGGAACTGCATCAGCGCGTCGTTGGCGACCATGCCGCCGTCGACCTTCAGTTCAGTGAGCGGAACGCCGGAATCCGCGTTGACCGCGTCCAGCACCTCGCGGGTCTGGAAGGCTGTGGCCTCCAGAGCCGCCCGGGCGATGTGGTTCTTGTTGACGAACCGGGTCAGGCCCACGATGGCGCCGCGGGCATCCGAACGCCAGTACGGGGCGAAGAGCCCCGAGAAGGCCGGAACAATGTAGACGCCGCCGTTGTCCTCAACGGCCGCCGCCAGCGTTTCCACCTCCGGCGCGCTGCTGATCATGCCCAAATTGTCCCGGAGCCACTGGATCAGGGAACCCGTGACCGCGATGGAGCCTTCCAGCGCATAGTGCGTTGGGGCATCGCCGAGCTTGTACCCGACAGTGGTGAGCAGACCGTTTTTCGAGTGAACAATCTCCTCTCCGGTATTGAAGATCAGGAAGCAGCCGGTGC
This sequence comes from Pseudarthrobacter humi, assembly GCF_024294965.1. NCBI lineage: Bacteria > Bacillati > Actinomycetota > Actinomycetes > Micrococcales > Micrococcaceae > Pseudarthrobacter > Pseudarthrobacter humi. The sequence goes on along the minus strand of NZ_JANCLV010000013.1, from coordinate 69,382 downwards.
CGTACGTGTTCTTGGCCTCACCGGCCTCGAACGCCGCCTGCCCGAACGTGGCGGCCTGCTGGTCACCCAGGATCCCGGACACGGGAACTTCGCGCAGCAGCTGGGAGGTGTGCACGGTGCCGTAGACCTCCGAGGAGGACTTGATGGCGGGCATCATGCTCAGCGGCACTCCGAAGATGCCCAGGATCTCCTCGTCCCAGGTCAGCGTATCGAGGTCCATGAAAAGCGTGCGGGAGGCGTTGGTGACGTCCGTGACGTGCACACCGCCGTCCACCCCGCCCGTCAGGTTCCAGAGGACCCACGCGTCGGTGTTGCCGAAGATCAGGTCACCGGCTTCCGCTTTGGCCCGCGCGCCGTCAACGTTGTCCAGGATCCACTTGATCTTTGTCCCTGAGAAATACGTGGCCAGCGGCAGCCCGACCTTCTGCTTGAACCGCTCCGGGCCGCCGTCCTTGGACAGCTCATCCACAATGTCCTGCGTGCGGGTATCCTGCCAGACAATTGCGTTGTAGACGGCCTCGCCCGTGGTTTTGTCCCAGACAACGGCGGTCTCGCGCTGATTGGTAATTCCGACGGCGGCGATATCGTGCCGGGTCAGGTTCGCCTTGGAGAGCGCGGAAGCGATCACCTCGCGGGTGTTGTTCCAGATCTCGGCAGGGTTGTGCTCCACCCAGCCCGCCTGCGGGAAGATCTGCTCGTGCTCCATCTGGCCCGAGGACACGATAGCGCCGCTGTGGTCAAAGATGATGGCGCGGGAGCTGGTGGTGCCTTGGTCAATGGCGATGACGTATTGGTTCATGGTGACGTCCTTGTCTGTATTTTTGTGTGTGTTTGAAAATGGTTACTAGCCGGCGACTGCAGGCATGATCGCGGGAACCCAGAACGCCACCAGGCCGGCAAGGCTACCGCCGACCAACGGCCCTACGACGGGGATCCAGGAGTAGGCCCAGTCACTGGAACCCTTGCCCTTGATGGGCAGGATTGCGTGGGCGATGCGTGGCCCGAGGTCGCGGGCCGGATTAATGGCATAACCCGTGGGTCCACCCAGGGATACGCCGATGCCCACCACTAGCAGTGCCACCGCCAGCGGCCCCAGGCCCGAGGGCGTCCCGCCAAATGTCAGGATGACGAATACCAGGACAAAGGTGCCGATGATCTCCGTGAGCAGGTTCCAGGGCGTGGAGCGGATGGCCGGACCGGTGGAAAACGTCGCCAGCTTGTTGGCTTCCACGGGTTCGGCATCGAAGTGCTGCTTGTATGCGACCCAGCAAAGGACAGCACCCAGGAATGCGCCGAGCATTTCACCGCCAAAGTAGGTGAAAGTTGAGGCCGCATCTACCGGGACGCCGGGGGCATATTCCTTGCTCTGCTTGGCAAGTAGGCCCAGCGTGACGGCGGGATTGAGGTGGGCGCCGGATTTGGCGGCAACAAAAACACCCGCGAAGACGGCGATCCCCCACCCCCAGGTCACCATCAGGAACCCGCCGCTGTTGCCTTTTGTGCCCTTCAGGGCAACGTTGGCCACGACGCCGCAACCCAGCAGGGTGAGCATCGCCGTTCCGAAGACTTCGGAAAGAAAAACAATTCCAAGAGACATCATTGACTCCTCTATTTTCTATTGTGCGGTCCTTCGCGGGTTGAAGGACCGTTGAACCGGAGCGCTTTGACGCCCCGGATGCAGCCTGGCCTGCCTAGGCCACCAGGCTGTGGATCTGCACGCCGTGGAAGCGCTCCAGCACCTCCCGTGCACGTTGGATCTCGTCAGCCTTGGCTGCCGCGTCCCAGCCGAGTGGTGCGGAAAGGACATCGGCCACCTCGACGAGGAGTTCACCGGTCACCAGGCCCCGGAAGGCAAGCGAGGTTCGCCGGACCAGGACATCGATGAGGTGCCCGATCTGCTCATTCCGGGCCATGAACTCCAGCTCACGGACGCTGAGTTCACGGGTGGAGCGGAGCAGCCTGTCCGGGCCGGCATCAAGGTACCGGATCACGTCGTCCGCCCTCGTGCCGTAGCGGGTCAGCAGGACGGCGGTGCGGTCCGCATCCCGGCCGGCACCCATGTGCGCCTTGATCCATTTCTGGATTCCGGCGTCATCCTCGGGGAAGCCGGCGCCGCCTCCGATGGCGAGTTTCGCCGTCGAGACCTTCCGTTCCATCCCCAGCTCGGCAAGGACGTCATTTGCCATGTGCTCGGCCAGGGCCCGGAAAGTGGTCCACTTGCCGCCCACCAGGCTGAGTACGACGGCGGTTCCTGCGCCGGGTGCCCCGGTAGCCGGCGTGCGCCGTTCAATCCGGTAGTCGCGCGAGACAAACCCCGGCTGCGTGGCGTCGTGGCGTGGCAGTGGGCGCACACCCGAGAACGTGTAGACGATCTGGTCACGCTGCACGGTGATGTCCGGGAAGACGTGTCCGATCAAGTCAAAGAAGTACTCGATCTCCTCCTCCGTACACACAGCGTCCTTCGACATGTCGGCAAGGACATCAGTGGTTCCCACCAGGACCCGGTCGCCCATGGGATAGATGAGGACGATCCGGCCGTCCGTGTGCTCAAAGAAGATCTCCCGGCCGTGGCAGGCCTCCAGCAGGCCCGGGTGGTCCAGAACTATGTGCGATCCCTTCGTGCCGCCCATAAAGGCCGACGCCGCCCCCATGGCTTCGTTGGTCAGGTCCACCCAGGCGCCGGTGGTGTTGACAATGACGTCCGCGGTGAAATCAAACAGCTCGCCAGTCAGTTCGTCGCGGAGCTGGACCGTGGTGCCTGACCCTGTTGTGCCGGGCTTCGTGGCAGCCCCGCCGAGCGAATGGAGTGCAAGGTAGTTGCTCGCCCGTGCTGTTGAGCTTTCCGGTCCGCCGCTGACTTGCCCGGCTTTCTCGCCGTCCTGGAGCACATCGAGCGTCAGGCGCTCGGGGTTGTGGACCGACGCGTCGAAGTAGGTGGCTGCGTATTTGATGCCGGGGTGCAGCTGCGGCAGCTCGGCGAGGGCACGCTTGCGTCCGCGGAACTGGTGGCGCGGTACGGAGCCGCCGTCCCGGGAGAACGAGTCATACATGCTCAGCCCCAGTTTGATCAGGAAGGCGCCGCGCTCCTTGGGCTTGCCGTGCTGTTTGTGCGTGAGGAACCGCAACGGTGCGGACAGGACGCCGGAAAAGGTGCTGAAGATCGGGATGGTGGTCTGGAGGGGCTTCACGTAGTGCGGTGCGATCCGCAGGAGCCGGTTGCGTTCCACCACGGATTCGCGGACGAGGCGGAATTCCCCGTTTTCCAGGTAACGGATGCCGCCATGAATCATGTGGGAGGACGCCCCGCTGGCACCCTGGCAGTAATCGCCACGCTCCACCAGGGCCACGTCCACTCCCTGCAGGGCGAGGTCCCGGAAGGTTCCCACGCCGTTGATGCCACCGCCGATGATCAATACCTTGGCGTGCGGACGGTTCCGCAGACCCTGCACCGCTGCGCGCGGTCCGGTGCTGTGGGCGGGCGTGGCTCCGCTGTGGCCGAATGAATCTTTGAGTCCCAACACTGCTCCTTGGGTTATTGGCGTGCCGGCATCCGCCGGACGCACCGTCGTTCTTCAACTATTGTTTGGACTAATGGAAAATGGAGTCAAGCACTATGCACAAACGTGCAGAATGGAATCAGAATGACACCTTCCCGGCACTCAGATGCGCTGCGGGCTGCACAGATGTATTACCTCCAGGACCTGACGATGGACGCGATCGCCCGCGAATTGCGGACATCCCGGTCCACTGTTTCGAGGCTTCTGTCGGCGGCCAGGGATACTGGACTGGTCCAGATCCAGATCCGAAACCCGCTTGATACGGGCCCCGAACTCGAAAGCATGATTCGGCGCGAGTACAACGTGGACGTGCACGTTGTTCCGGTGCTGGAGTCGTTGAACGAGGCCGAAACCCTGGACCGCGTGGCCATTCAGGCAGCCCGCACCATTGGCCCTTTGGTGGACTCCAATGCGATTATCGGCGTCGCATGGGGTTCGACGATCAGTGCAGTCAGCAGGCACCTCACGCGCAAGATCACGCACGATACCGTTGTGGTCCAGTTGAATGGCGCCGGCAACATGCACACCACCGGCATCACCTACGCGAGTGACATCATGCGCCGCTTCGGAAGTGCCTACGGCGCACGCGTGGAGCAGTTCCCTGTTCCCGCGTTTTTTGACCATGCGGCCACCAAGACCGCCATGTGGAATGAGCGCAGTGTGCAGCGCATCCTGGACCTGCAGGCCCGGATGAGCATCGCGATCTTCGGCGTTGGATCCGTGCACGCCGACTACCCGAGCCACGTCTATGCGGGTGGATACCTGGACGAGAGCGATCTCAAGATGCTGGCCCATTCAGATGTGGTGGGTGACGTTGCCACGGTCTTTTTCCGGCGTGACGGATCCTCTGACGGCATCGTCCTGAACGAACGCTCCACGGGTCCGGCGCTCGCCCAACTGCGCCAGGTCCGCCGGCGGATCTGCGTGATTTCCGGGGCATCCAAGATCAACGGCCTGCGGGGCGCCCTCTCCGCCGGCCTTGCCACCGACCTGATCGTGGATGAAGCCACCGCGCGCCGCCTGGTGGGCTTTGGCGGTGTCGCCTGGCCCAATGGGTAAAGTCAATGCTATGAAGACCTCACCCCGGCTCAGCCTCAACAACGGTGTGCTGATCGACCAGTTGGGATTCGGGCTGTACAAAGTTCCGGCAGCGGAAGCATCCGGCCTGGTGGCCACGGCCCTCGGCACCGGATACCGCCACTTTGACACGGCAGCGATGTACGGCAACGAAACCGGCGTGGCGCGGGGGCTCGGCCCCGCCATGGATTCCGAAGGCAGAAGCGGCGGCTCCGGGGAATCCTCGCCCGGCCTGCGGCGCGAGGACGTATTCATCACCACGAAGGTCTGGAACGATGACCAGGGATACGACTCAACGCTCCGTGCCTTCGATACCTCCATGGTCAACCTCGGCCTGGACTACGTGGACATGTACCTGATCCACTGGCCCTGCGCCAAGCGGGATCTGTTCACCGACACATACCGCGCCCTCGAAACGTTGTACCGCGAAGGCAAAGTCCGCGCCATCGGTGTCTGCAACTTCCAGCCCGCGCACCTGGACCGGCTGCTTGAGAGCGCCGAAGTGGTGCCCGCCGTGAACCAGATTGAACTGCACCCGTGGCTGCAGCAGGCGGAGCTGAGGGACAAACACCACGCCCTGGGCATCCGGACGGAAGCCTGGAGTCCCCTGGCGCGCGGACACGTTCTCTTGGATCCCGTGGTCCTGGCTCTGGCCGCCGAGCACGGCAGGACAGCAGCCCAGATCATTCTTCGGTGGCACATCCAGCTGGGGAACATCGCCATTCCGAAGGCAAGCTCCGAATCCCGGATCCGGGAAAACCTGGACGTCTTCGGCTTTGAACTTTCAGACCGCGACATGGCAGCCCTTGCCGAGCTTGACCGCGGTCAGCGCACCGGGTCCCACCCCGACAACGTCAACTAGGACCGAGGGTCATGAAAACCGCCGATCAACAGCCATCCCCTGTGCCCTCCTTCTTCAGCGCCGGGCTGGCCGCCCGCACCCGGGCCGCCGACATCGTGATTAACGGCAGCACCGTGGCGTACTGGACTTACGAACCGATCCAGGCCACACCGGACACCCGCACCATCCTCGTCATCCATGGTTTCCGCGGCGATCACCACGGCCTGCTCCGGGTTGCAGACCAGTTGCCGGAAATGCGCATCATCATGCCGGACCTGCCGGGGTTCGGCAGCTCCGCCGCGTTTGTGTCCGGGAAACATTCGGTGGAGCAGTACGGCACCTTTGTCACCGACCTTATGGCGGCGCTCGGCCTCGGCCCGGACACCGTGCTGTTGGGGCACTCCTTCGGCTCGATCGTCGCCGCCCATTTTGTCGCCACCCACCCGGGTACCGTCACGCCGCTGATCCTGATCAACCCCATCGCCGCGCCTGCCCTGGAAGGCCCCAAGGGCATCATGACCCAGCTGGCCGTCTTCTACTACCGGCTGGCGGCCCGGCTCCCCCGCCCGCTGGGACTGGCACTGCTGCGCAGTCCGCTGATTGTCAGGGTCATGAGCGAGGCCATGGCCAAGACGGCCGACACAGACCTGCGCCGCTTCATCCACGGCCAGCACCATGCCTACTTCAGCGCTTTCGCGGACCGGGAAAGCCTCCTCGAATCGTTCACGGCGTCCGTCAGTGGCCATGTGGCCGAGGTTGCCGGGAAGCTGAGCCTGCCGGTGCTCCTGGTCGCCGGCGAAAAGGACGAGATTGCCACCCTGCCGGACCAGCACCGTCTCGCCGCGCTCCTCCCCGACGGCGTCCTCAAAGTCATTCCCGGCGTCGGCCACCTGATCCACTACGAAACGCCCGGCCCCGCCGCCGGCTTCATCCGCAGCTTCCTTAAGGACCACCCCGCGTGAAGATTGTCATCGATGCACGATTCACCCGGACCGATCATCATGACGGCATCAGCCGTTACGGGGCCAGCCTCATCGCCGCCACGGCAAAGGTGGCCGACGTTTCCATGCTTATCAGCGACACGCGCCAACTGGCGCTGCTCCCGGATGTTCCGTACACATTGATCAACAGTCCGCTGTCCCCGCTGGAGCTGTTCGTGGCCCGCAGGATCAACCCGCTCGGCGCGGATGTTGTGGTGTGCCCCATGCAGACCATGGGCAGCTGGGGGCGCAAGTACGGCCTGGTCCTGACCCTGCACGACCTCATCTACTACGAGCACCCCGCTCCCCCGGGATTCCTGCCGGCGCCCGTCCGCGTGCTCTGGCGGCTCTACCACAAGGCGTTCTGGCCGCAGCGCGTCCTCCTCAACCGGGCGGACACCGTGGCCACCATCAGCCGGACCACGGAAGCGCTGATGGCCAAGTACCGGCTCACCAAAAGGCCCGTGCGGATCATCAGCAACGCCCCGCAGCCCGCCCAGGAATCGCGTGATCCCGCCGCCGGGGCGGACCATTCGCTGGTGTACATGGGCTCGTTTATGCCCTACAAAAACGTTGAAACAATGGTGGCCGGCATGTCCGAGCTGCCAGATTTCACCCTGCACCTGCTGAGCAGGATCACCGCCGAGCGCCGGGCCGAGCTGGAGATCATGGTGCCGCCGGGTGCCACGGTGGTCTTCCACAACGGGGTCACCGACGCCGAATATGCCGTCCTGCTCAAGCGCGCCACCGCACTGGTGAGCCTCTCCCGCGCCGAAGGCTACGGTCTTCCGCTGGTGGAGGCCATGGCCCTCGGCACGCCGGTCATCGCCAGCGACATCCCGATTTTCCGCGAGGTGGGCGGTGACGCGGCAACCTACGTTGATCCCGGATCCCCGGCAGAGTTCGCCGCGGCCGTGCAGAAACTGCGGGACGACGCCCACTGGCAACAGGTGTCCCGGCGTTCCGTGGCACGTGCGCAGGGGTTCAGCTGGGACGAATCCGCGCAGCAGCTGGTGGACGTGGCCCACGACATCATGGCGCGGCGCAGCCGCTGACTGATGCCGGCAGAGGAAGCCGCTAGAGGACGTCCACGCCGTCCAGCCTGACCTGGACCGGTTCCGTGGTCCTCTTGGCGGCGGCCGCAGCCTTCGCTGCACGTAACACCCGGGTGACAGTGGCTGCCTGCCCGTATGCGAAGAACAGCAGGGTCCGGGCGTCCTCCCCGGCCCCCTGGGCACCTCCGGCGGCCGCTGGACCGGTGAGGACCAGCGGAGCCGGTCCTGCGGTCCGCAGCGTCACGCCGGCGGCGGCCAGCTCCTTCTCCACGGTCCCGGAAAAATGTACGACGGCGGCCCGGGGGCCGGTGACCGAGGCAATCCTGACCGCCGGCGGCAGCTGGAGTTCCATCCGGAGTTCCAGCTCGCGCCGGGCGTACCCGGCCGGATCCCACCGCAGCAGCGCGCCAACAGCAACACTTTCCGTCGCGGTGATGACCACCAGTCCGCCGTCGGACGCCGGGCGCACCAAAGCCGCGGCGTTGAACCAGCGGCGCACCGTGTCTTCCCCGGCGCGGAGGTTCTCCCGGCGGAGCAGGGAGTCGCCGTCGAGGAGCAGCGCCGCTGCGTAACCGCCTTCCGCCACGGGCTCGGCCCCGACGGTGGCCACCACCAAGGCCTTGGCGCTGCCAACGCCGGCCTTGATGTTGCCGCCCGAGGACGTGATGACGGTTTTTCCGGGAAATGCCCTGCCCAGCTCTTCGGCTGTGCGCAGGACGCCCGTGGCGCCCTTACGGAGCTTGTGCCCCGCGCAATGGGCACACTGCCACTCCGGTGCCGGCGTGGAGCACCAGCGGCACTGCGGGACCGCGGAGCTGCCGGTGGCTCCGGCCAGGGCAAGGGGACCCTGGCAGGCCTGGCAGCGGGCGGGTTCGCGGCACGTCTCACAGACGAGCGACGGCGCGTAGCCGGCGCGGGCCACCTGCACCAGGACGGGCCCACGTTCCAGCCCGTCCTTGGCAGCCCGCCACGCGGCACCGGGAAGCCGCGCAACCAGCGCCAGGGGGTCGCGTTCCTGTTCGAAGCTGTCCGCAGTGTTCAGTACCCGGGGCACGGTCCGTCGTGCGAACGCCCGATCGGCCTCGACGGGCATGGCCCAGCCGGCCTCCACCAGCCGCTGGAGTTCCGTGCTCCTGGAATGACCGGCCATGAGGCACGCTGTGCCTTCCTGGTCCGCGCGCAGCAGCAGCACGTCGCGGGCATGGGCGTACGGGGCACGCTGTTCGATGTGGAGGTCGTCGCCGTCGTCCCAGCAGGCAACAAGGCCCAGATCCCGGACCGGGGCAAACGCTGCCGAGCGCGTGCCGATGGCTACGCGCGCGGACCCGGCAAGGAGGCGCAGGAAGTTCCGGTAGCGGGGGGTGGGGCCGTCATCGGATGTCAGGCGGGCGATATCGTCGGCGGGCAGCACCGCCAGGAGCGCCTTTTCCAGCTGGTCCAGGTCCCGGTAGTCCGGCACCACCACCACGGCGCCGCGGCCGGAGGCACGGACTGCTGCCACGGCGGTTGCCAGCAGGTGCGGCCAGGCTGCCGGGCCGAAGCCCTGAAGGGGGTTGAAGACCGCCCGTGGGGATCCGCCGTGCCTCAGGTGGCGGACAAATGCCGGGCCGTTGCGGTAACCGGCCCAGTCTGCTCCTATCCCGTCAGGGACGTCCGGACCGGTCAAAGCCCCGGCGTCGGCCGGCGGTTCCGGTGACGCAGGCTCTGCTGCCGGCACCGAGCGGAAGTCCTTCTCGAGCCTCGCCATGCGCGGAGGCACCGCGACGCGAAGGACGTCACTGACCGTGCCCGCATACCGGGCTGCGACGGCGGACACCAGGTCCCGGACAGCCGGCGTCAGGACGACGACGGGAGAGACCACCTTCTGCAGGGGCACCAGGGTGTGGCCGGCGTCGGATTCTTCAGTCCGTTCAATGATGAACCCGGACAGGTCCTGGCCGTTGAAACTGACCTTGACCCGGACGCCGGCCTGCGCGGCCCCGTCCAGTTCGGCCGGCACGCTGTAGTCGAAAGGCCGGTCCAGATGCGGCAGCGGCGTCTCCACGAGGACCCTGGCCACCGGAAGGTGCGCGGCCAGCGGCGGCCCGGACGGCCTGGTCTTCGCCGGGAAGCCCTGCAGCAGCGACAACTGGACGGCGCCGGGAGGGACAGACTCATCAGAGGCCATGGCGGACTGGCCTACGCGTTGAAGAAGGCCTTCAGGTCCTCCACGCGGTCCAGGCGCTCCCAGGTGAAGTCGGGATCGTCACGGCCGAAGTGTCCGTGCGCGGCGGTCTTCGCGTAGATGGGACGCTTGAGGTCCAGGGCATCGATGATGGCACGCGGGCGGAGGTCGAAGATCTCCGCGATGGCGGCGCTGATCCTGGCCGGGTCCACCGTCTCTGTGCCGAAGGTCTCGACGTACGTGCCCACGGGGCGGGCCTGGCCGATGGCGTAGGCAATCTGGATCTCGGCGCGCTTTGCCAGTCCGGCCGCCACGACGTTCTTGGCAACCCAGCGCATGGCGTAGGCAGCGGAACGGTCCACCTTGGAGGGGTCCTTGCCCGAGAAGGCGCCGCCGCCGTGGCGGGCCATGCCACCGTAGGTGTCCACGATGATCTTGCGTCCGGTCAGGCCGGCGTCACCGACGGGCCCGCCGATGACAAACTCACCGGCCGGGTTCAGGATGTTGGCCGCCCGGGAAATGTCCAGGTTGGCTGCAGCCAAGACGGGCTTAATGACAAAGGCGGCGAGGTCCGCGCGCAGCCGGTCCAGGCTGGTGCCGGCGGCGTGCTGGCTGGAGATGACGACGGTTTCGACGGAAACCGGGACGTCCCTGTCGTAGCCGATGGTGACCTGGGTCTTGCCGTCGGGGCGGAGGTAGGACAGTTCGCCGGACTTGCGTACCTCGGTGAGGCGTTCGGACAGGCGGTGCGCGATCCAGATCGGCACCGGCATGTAGGACGGGGTTTCGTCGCTCGCGTACCCGAACATCAGGCCCTGGTCGCCGGCGCCCTGGAGGTCGTAGTCGTCCTCCTGGCGGCCTTCGCGGGCTTCGAGGGAGTTGAAGACACCCCCGGCGATGTCGTTGGACTGCTGTCCGATGGAGACGGAGACGCCGCAGCGGGCACCGTCAAAGCCGTTGGCCGAGGAGTCGTAGCCGATGCCGAGGATGGTTTCGCGGACGATCTGCGGGATTTCGACGTAGGCGTCGGTAGTGACCTCACCGGCAACGTGGACCAGGCCGGTGGTGGCCATGGTCTCCACGGCGACGCGGGACTCGGGGTCCGCGGCGAGCAGTGCATCCAGGATGGCGTCACTGATCTGGTCGCAGATCTTGTCCGGGTGGCCTTCAGTGACCGACTCGGACGTGAAGAGCCGGAGGGCGGAGGGCGTGGCCCCGTGGGTGTGGGGAATGTGCAGCGGTAAAGTCACTCAACTACCTTACTGGTTGGGAATCGGACGTCCGGCGGCGTGTGTCCCCGTGCTAAGGAAACGGTGCGTGGCTTTCGGTCAGGCGCGTGGCGAAACGTGGTTCAGCTCATAGCCGACCCGCGTGATGACGGCGGCCGAAACCTCTGTTTTGGTACCGGCGGCCAGTTGTGGTTCGGCGCCGGAGCGGGCAAGGATGACTACCGAGTTGCTGTCCTGCCCAAAAACCTTGTCCGATCCCACATGATTGACCACCAGGAGATCGCAGCCCTTGCGCTTGAGCTTTGCCTCCGCGTAGGTCAGGACGTCGCCCTGGCCGTCACCGGTCTCTGCTGCGAAGCCCACAATCAGCTGGCTCCGGCGGCTGGCTTGGTTTTCGGGAGCGTGGTCCCGGACCTCGACCAGTTCGTGGAGGATGTCCGGGTTTCGGACCAGGGAAATGACGGGGTCCGCGGTGTCATCACGTTTCTTGATCTTGGTGCCGGAGATCTCGGCGGGGCGGAAGTCCGCCACGGCCGCAGCCATGATCACGACGTCGGAATCCGCCGCGGCTGCCAGCATGGCCTCGCGCAACTCCAGCGCGGTCTCAACGGTCACGACGTCCACCCCTGCCGGCGCCGGGACCTCCATATGGGCGGCGACGAGGCGGACCGTGGCACCCGCGTTGCGGGCGGCGACGGCCAGCGCCACGCCCTGCTTACCGGAGGACCGGTTGCCCAGGAAACGGACGGGGTCCAGCGGTTCCCGCGTTCCGCCTGCACTGACTGTGACGGTCCGCCCGGCCAGCGGAAGCTGGTAATCGGACTGGCCCTGGGCGAGTGCCATGGCGGCGTCGAAGATGGCTTCGGGCTCAGGCAGGCGGCCCGGACCGGAGTCGGTGCCGGTGAGCCGGCCGCTGGCCGGTTCCAGGACGGCCACTCCCCTGCTCCGCAGCGTTTCAACGTTGGCGCGGGTGGCGGCGTGCTGCCACATCTCCGTGTGCATGGCGGGGGCAAAGAGTACCGGGCCGCTGGCCATAAGCAGCGTGTTGGTGAGGAGGTCATTGGCTTGTCCGGTGGCCGCCCGAGCCAAGAGATCGGCCGTCGCGGGCGCCACCACAATGAGGTCGGCCTCATGGCCGAGCCTGACGTGGTTGACCTGGTGCACGTCGTCGAAGACGCTGTTGCTGACCGGGTTCCCGGACAGGGCCTCCCACGTGGCGACACCCACAAAGCGGGTGGCTGCCTCGGTGGGAATCACCGTGACATTGTGGCCGGCTTCAGTAAAAAGCCGGAGGAGCGATGCGACCTTGTAGGCCGCAATCCCTCCCCCGACTCCGAGGACTATGCGCACGTGACCTCCGTCAACAGGGCAGTCTGAACTTACTCTGCGGCTTCGATCGGCGTGGAAACGAGCTTGCCTTCATTGATTTCGCGCAGGGCGATGGACAACGACTTCTCGTTCAGCTTGGTGTCGACCAGGGGGCCGACGTACTCGAACAGGCCCTCGTGCAGCTGGGCGTAGTAAGCGTTGATCTGACGTGCACGCTTGGCACCGAAGATCACCAGGCCGTACTTGGAATCAGCTGCCTTAAGCAGTGAGTCGATCGGCGGGTTGATGATGCCTTCAAGGTTCGTGGACACGAATTCTCCAAATTCTAACGGGCTGGCTGCTACCGGCTACTAGTGCGGGTGCGGGGTCAGCCCCATGAGTGAAACAAGCTCGTCCGCTGCCCGGCGAACGTCATCATTGATGACGGTGTGGTTAAACTCCGGTTCAGCGGCAAGTTCCAGTTTAGCTGTTTCCAGCCGCTGCTGCTGCTCCTGCTCAGTTTCCGTGCCGCGACCCACCAGTCGGCGGACCATTTCGTCCCAGCTGGGCGGCGCCAGGAACACAAACTGGGCGTCAGGAACGGCCTGCTTGACCTGGCGTGCACCCTGCAGATCGATCTCCAGCAGGACGGACCTGCCGGCCGCGATGGCCTGGTCCACGGAACTCCGCAGCGTGCCGTAGGTGTTCTGGCCGTGGACTACGGCCCATTCCAGGAACTCGCCGGCCGCAACGAGCGACTCGAACTCTTCCTTGGACTTGAAGAAGTAGTGGACGCCATCCTGCTCACCGGGCCGCGGAGCGCGGGTGGTGGCCGATACGGAAAGCCAGACTTCGGGGTAGTTATCCCGGATGTAGGTGGACACGGTGCCTTTGCCAACAGCCGTCGGACCAGCGAGGACTGTCAGTCCCGGTTTCTTGCTCACGTATTCCTTTGCGGCGGAGTTTGGGTTCGGGCGCCTCTAGAAACGCCCTATTTCTCGTCTATAAAATCTACCAGCGCCTGGCGCTGGTGAATGCCCAGCCCGCGGAGACGGCGGGAGGCCGCTATGCCCAACTGCTCCATAATGGCTGCAGCCCTGACTTTTCCGATGCCCGGCAGGGCCTCCAACAGCTCCACCACCCGCATCCGGGCCAGGGCGTCATCCGCGGCGGCGGCACCGATAAGGTCCGCTGCCGACGTCTTGCCGTTTTTGAGGCGTTCTTTGGCGGCCGCCCTGGCGGCCCGCGCGGCGGCCGCCTTGTTCAGGGCCGCCGCGCGTTCCGAAGGAGATAAGGGTCGCAGGCTCATGGAGGACACCCCCGGATTCATCGGCTGAGTCCAAGGCGACCGCCAGTGGACTTGTCCTGAAACCTACCCCTTGGTGGGCGGTGAATCAATGGATGCCAGCTTCGGGCCGCTATTCGCCGCGGAGGCCCTCAAGCGTGCGCAACGCAGCATCACGGAGACCCTGGGTCCCTGGACCGGCAGCCAGGATATCCCGGCTGGACGTCCCCAGGACCTGCGGGTACGCCGCCCCGAAGGTCCGGCGCAGGTCTGCCGGTGTGGCACCCTGGGCGCCCAGTCCCGGGGCCAGGATAGGTCCGCGGACCGCCGGGAGGTCCAGGTGCAGGTCAGTCAACGCTGACCCCACAGTGGCGCCGACAACGAGTCCGACGGACCCCAGGCCGCCGGCATAACGGCTGTTCTCGGCCGCTGCCGCCTCGACGATCCGCCGGGCCACGGAGTCGGCTCCGCCCACATGCTGCACGGAAGCCCCCTCCGGGTTGGAGGTCAACGCCAGGACAAATACGCCCCGGCCGTAGTCCGCCGCCAGGTCAAGGGCCGGGCGGAGCGACTCAAACCCCAGGTACGGGCTGAGGGTCACGGAGTCGGCTGCCAGGGACGAGCCGTCCCGCAGCCAGGCGTCCGCGTAGGCAGCCATCGTGGAGCCGATATCGCCCCGCTTGGCGTCAGCAATGGTGAGGACCTGCGCCTGCGTTGCCGCGGCCAGCACTTCCTCAAGGACTGCCATCCCGGCCGAACCGTGGCGCTCGTAGAGCGCCACCTGCGGCTTCACCGCGGCAGCGAGCGAACCGACGGCCTCCAGGACCGTCAGCGAAAACCGCCTCAGCCCTGCGGCGTCGTCGGCCAGTCCCCAGTCCTTCAGGAGTACCGGGTGCGGGTCAATGCCCACGCACAGCGGGCCGCTGGCCGCCATGGCCGCCCCGAGCCGGGAGCCAAAGGACTCCCGGCCGGCGGGGCTTGATGAGGCGGAACCGGCCTCAGGCATGCTGCGAAACCGCAGACTCGGCCGCCGCGTTCTCCGCAGCTGCCTCCTGGGACGCCACCAGGGCGGCGGCGTGCTCCTGCAGGCTGGTCACCGACCATTCGTAGGTGCGCATCGCCTCGATGGCCTGCACCGCCGCGTTGAACTCGGCCACCGTGGTGATGCAGGGGATGCCGATGGAGGTCGCTGCAGCACGCAGGGCGTAGCCGTCGCTGCGGGCCTCGCCGCCGGAGGGGGTGTTGAAGACCATGTCGATCTCGCCGGCGATGACGAGGTCTGCGATGGTGCCCTCACCTTCGGCACTGCTGCCCTCGGCGACCTTGCGGACCGTGCTGGCCTGGATGCCGTTGCGGCGCAGGACGTCGGCGGTGCCGCCGGTGGAGACGATCTCAAAGCCGAGGTCCGAGAGGCGCTTCACGGCCATGATGACCGCCCGCTTGTCCCGGTTGGCCACGGAGACGAAGATCTTGCCTTCGGTGGGCAGGGCATTGTTGGCGGCTGCCTGGCTCTTGGCGAAGGCGGTGTCGAAGTGCTTGTCGATGCCCATGACTTCGCCGGTGGACCGCATTTCCGGGCCGAGCAGCGAGTCCACCACCTTGCCTTCCGGGGTGCGGAAGCGGCTGAACGGAAGCACGGCTTCCTTGACCGATACCGGGGCGTCGAGCGGCAGCGTGGAGCCGTCGCCGGTTTCCGGCAGCATCTTGTAGGCGGTCCGGAGCTGGTGGATGGTGACGCCCGTGCCGATCAGCGCGGCGGCCTTCGCCATCTGCACGCCGGTGGCCTTGGAGACGAACGGCACGGTGCGGGACGCACGCGGGTTCGCTTCGAGCACGTAGAGAACGTCGGAGGCCAGCGCGAACTGGATGTTGATCAGGCCGCGGACGCCCACGCCCTCGGCGATGGCGCGGGTTGCCGTGCGGACACGCTCGATCACGTTGTTACCCAGGGTGATGGGAGGCAGGACACACGCGGAGTCGCCGGAATGGATGCCGGCCTCCTCGATGTGTTCCATGATGCCGCCGAGGTACATGTCGGTGCCGTCGAAGAGGGCGTCGACGTCGATTTCGACGGCGTCCTCCAGGAACCGGTCGATCAGCACCGGGTGGTCCGGGGTGATTTCCGTGGCGTTGGCGATGTACCGGGAGAGGTTCGGCTCGTCGTAGACGATTTCCATGCCGCGGCCGCCGAGCACGTAGGACGGACGGACCAGGACGGGGTAGCCGATCTCGTCGGCGATCTTCTTGGCGTCGTCGAAGGACACCGCGGTGCCGTTCTTCGGGGAGATCAGCCCGGCGTTGTCGAGCACGCGGGAGAACTCGCCGCGGTGTTCGGCGAGGTCGATCGCCTCCGGGGATGTACCCAGGATGGGGACACCGGCGTCGGCCAGCTGCTGTGCCAGCTTCAGCGGGGTCTGGCCACCGAGCTGCACAAAGACACCCATCACGCCGCCGGTGCGTTCCTCGGCGGCGATGACCTCGAGGACGTCCTCAAGGGTCAGCGGCTCGAAGTACAGGCGGGTGGAGACGTCGTAGTCCGTGGAGACGGTTTCCGGGTTGCAGTTGACCATCACGGTCTCGTAGCCGGCCTTGCGCAGCGCCATGGAGGCGTGGACGCAGGAGTAGTCGAACTCGATGCCCTGCCCGATGCGGTTGGGGCCGGAGCCGAGGATCAGGATGGACGGCTTGGAGTGCAGCGCAATCTCGTCCTCCTCGTCATAGGACGAGTAGTGGTACGGGGTGTAGGCGGCGAACTCGGCGGCGCAGGTGTCCACGGTCTTGTAGACCGGGCGGATCCCGAGGGCCTGCCGGACGCCGCGGACCACGGCCTCGGAGTTGTGCGTGAGGGAACCGATCTGCTCGTCCGAGAAGCCGTGGCGCTTGGCGCGCTTGAGCATCTCCACGGTCAGGGCTCCGGCCTTGCGGATCTCGTGGGAGATCTCGTTGAGCAGCTGGAGCTGGTCCAGGTACCAGGGGTCGATCTTGGTGGCTTCGAACAGCTGTTCCACGGTGGCGCCGCCGAGCAGGGCACGCTGGACCTGGTGCAGGCGTTCCGTGGTGGGCCGCTTGGCCTTCTCGATCAGCTCCGGGACTTCCCATTCGGGGACGGAGCTGAAGTCCAGCTGCGAGCCTTTCTGTTCCAGGGAGCGCAGGGCCTTCTGCAGGGCCTCAGTGAAGTTGCGGCCCATGGCCATGGCTTCGCCCACGGACTTCATGGTGGTGGTGAGGGTGTCGTCAGCGGCCGGGAACTTCTCGAAGGCGAAGCGCGGAACCTTGACCACCACGTAGTCCAGGGTGGGTTCGAACGACGCCGGGGTCTTCTGCGTGATGTCGTTCGGGATCTCGTCCAGCGTGTAGCCGAGGGAGAGCTTGGTGGCGATCTTGGCGATGGCGAAGCCGGTGGCCTTGGACGCCAGGGCGGAGGACCGGGATACGCGCGGGTTCATCTCGATGACCACTACCCGGCCGGTGTCCGGCTCGATGGCGAACTGGATGTTGCAGCCGCCGGTGTCCACGCCCACCTCACGGATGACGGCGATGGAGATATCGCGCAGCCGCTGGTATTCGCGGTCCGTCAGGGTCAGCGCCGGTGCCACGGTGATGGAGTCGCCGGTATGCACACCCACGGGGTCGAAGTTCTCGATGGAGCAGACCACCACGACGTTGTCGTTTTTGTCGCGCATCATCTCCAGCTCGTATTCCTTCCAGCCGAGGATGCTCTCTTCGAGCAGCACCTCGGTGGTGGGGCTGTACTGCAGGCCCTGGCCCACGATGCGGCGGAGGTCGTTTTCGTTGTAGGCCAGGCCGGACCCGAGGCCGCCCATGGTAAAGGAGGGCCGGACCACCATCGGGTAGCCCAGGTCCTCGGCGGCGGCGAAGGCTTCGTCCATGGTGTGGATGATGTGGCTGCGTGCGGATTCGGCGCCGCAGCGTTCCACCACGCCCTTGAACTTTTCGCGGTCCTCGCCAAGCTCGATGGCCGCGATGTTCGCGCCGATGAGCTCCACGTTGTACTTGGCCAGCACGCCGTTCTTGTCCAGCGCGATGGCCGTGTTCAGCGCGGTCTGCCCGCCGAGGGTGGGCAGGATGGCGTCCGGGCGCTCCTTGGCGATGATCTTCTCCACCACCTCGGGGGTGATGGGCTCGATGTAGGTGGCATCGGCGAATTCGGGGTCCGTCATGATGGTGGCCGGGTTCGAGTTCACCAGGATGACCCGCAGGCCCTCCTCCTTGAGGACACGCAGTGCCTGGGTGCCGGAGTAGTCGAACTCCGCGGCCTGGCCGATGACGATCGGGCCGGAACCGATGACCAGGACGCTCTTAAGGTCAGTTCTCTTGGGCATTACTTCTTGTCCTCAGTCTTGGAATCGGTGGAGTTCTCTGCGCCGGTTTTGGTGACGGCCATCAGGTCGATGAAGCGGTCAAACAGGTAGGCGGCGTCGTGCGGGCCAGCCGCGGCTTCCGGGTGGTACTGCACCGAGAAGGCGGGGATGTCCAGGCACGCGAGGCCTTCGACGACGTCGTCGTTGAGGCTGATATGGCTGACCTCAACGCGGCCGTAGCGTTCCTCTGGAGCCTGCGTGGCGCCGTCGAGCGGTGCGTCCACGGCGAAACCGTGGTTCTGCGAGGTGATTTCCACCTTGCCGGTGCGGCGGTCCAGGACGGGCTGGTTGATGCCGCGGTGGCCGTAGCGGAGCTTGTAGGTGCCGAAGCCCAGGGCGCGTCCCAGGATCTGGTTGCCGAAGCAGATGCCGAAGTACGGCAGCTTCTCGTCCAGGACGGAGCGCAGCAGCTTGACCTGGGCGTCAGCCGTGGCGGGGTCGCCCGGGCCGTTGGACATAAAGAAGCCGTCCGGGTTGACGGCCTTGACGTCCTCGAGGGTGGAGGTTGCCGGCAGGACATGGACGCGGACGCCACGCTCGGCGAAGCGGATGGGCGTCATGGCCTTGATGCCGAGGTCGATCGCGGCAATGCTGAAGCGCGGCTCGCCGTCCCAGCCGTGGTCCTTGGGGTCCACCACATAGGCCTTGTCCACGCTGACTTCCTCGGCCAGGCGGGCGCCTTCCATCGGGGCGCTGGCCAGGACCAGGTCAACGAGTTCCTTGTCCGTAGCCTTGGCGGCCGCACCGGAGAAGATGCCGGCGCGCATGGTCTTGTGCTCACGCAGGTGGCGGGTGATGGCGCGGGTGTCGACGCCCTGGATGCCGACGATTCCCTGCTCGATGAGTTCCTCGTCCAGGGAGCGTTCGGAGCGCCAGTTGGAGGGGCGGCGGGCGGCGTCCCGGACGATGTAGCCGGCCACCCAGATGCGGCGGGACTCGGCGTCCTCGCTGTTCACACCGGTGTTGCCGATGTGCGGCGCGGTCTGCACCACCAGCTGGCGGGCGTAGGAGGGGTCGGTGATGGTTTCCTGGTAGCCGGTCATGCCGGTGGCGAAGACTGCCTCGCCCAGGGCCGTGCCCTGCGCGCCGTAGCTGGTGCCGCGGAACATACGGCCGTCCTCCAGGACGAATACCGCCGGTGTGGGAACTGTGGTGGAAAGGGCAGCTGGTGCCGCAGTCTCTGCTTGTGCTGTTGCTGTTTCTGTCACTGTCTTACTTTCCACTCTGGGGATCCTGGGAATGTTCCTGGGGGGCGGCGGCGATCAATTGCTGAAGGGAGTCATAGAGGGCGTCCTTGTCGGCGGCCCGGCGGGTCCGGAAGCCCGTGTCGAGTTCGTGGGTCCCGAGATCCCAGGTAAGGACCAGGAGCCCGTCCTTTTCAACGAACTTGCCGGCCATTCCGCTTTCCTGCCGGACGGCGGTGAGGCTTCCGGCCGGGATGTAGAGCGCCGGGGCACCGGTCCGGTCGAAGAGGACGCCGTGCGGGTACACACTGAGGACCGCATTGGTACGGATGCCGAGCCTGTGTACAGCGATGCGGTCCAGCCAGTCTCCGGCGGTGGTGGACGCAACGTACTGGCCGTCGGCCCCGACGAGCGGCACCCCGGGCGCCTCCGGCACGTCGGGCAACCGGCCGACGTCGGCCTGCCGCCTGAGGCGGTTACGCCAGCCTGCCCAGATCATCACCAGGACGACGGCGATGAGCGCGGCCGTTATGAGGCCGGTGAGTAGTTTGGTGTCCATCAGGAGGCGCCTGCGGCAGCCGGTTCGCGGTACGGCGTGTTGAGCTTGCCGTCCAGGACGGTGGGGTGGCCCTTGTAGAACGTGGCCACCACCTTGCCCGGCAGCTCGAGGCCGGCGAACGGGGAGTTGCGGCCCATGGTTGCCATCTTGGCAGGGTCAACGGTCCAGCGGGCAGCCGGGTCCACCAGGACGATGTTGCCGGGTTCCCCGGCGTCCAGGGGACGGCCCTGGTCCGTCATCCGGCCGATCTGCGCCGCCGCGGTGGAGGTCACGCGGGCGAAATCGGCCCAGGTCATGAGGCCGGTCTCGATCATGGTGTGCTGGACCACGGACAGCGCGGTTTCCAGCCCGGTCATGCCCATCGCGGCCTGCGCCCACTCGCATTCCTTGTGCTCGCTCGGGTGCGGGGCGTGGTCGGTGCCCACCACGTCGATGGTGCCGTCCGCCAGGCCGGCGCGCAGTGCCTGCACATCGGCGTCCGTCCGCAGCGGCGGGTTGACCTTGTAGACCGGGTTGTAGCTGCGGACCAGGTCGTCGGTGAGCAGGAGGTGGTGCGGGGTGACCTCGGCGGTGACGTTGATGCCGCGTTCCTTGGCCCAGCGGATGATCTCCACGGAGCCGGCGGTGGAGACGTGGCAGACGTGCAGGCGGGAGTCCACGTGCTGGGCCAGCAGGACGTCACGGGCGATGATGCTTTCCTCGGCGACCGCCGGCCAGCCGGTGAGTCCCAGGACGGCGGAGACGGCGCCTTCGTTCATCTGGGCCCCGGCGGTAAGGCGGGGTTCCTGCGCGTGCTGGGCCACCACGCCGTCGAACGCTTTGACGTACTCCAGGGCGCGGCGCATCAGCACCGGATCGTGGACGCAGATGCCGTCGTCGGAGAACATGCGGACCTGGGCGCGGGAATCTGCCATGGCGCCAAGTTCGGCGAGCTGCTCGCCGGCCAGGCCGACGGTCACGGCCCCGACGGGACGGACGTCCACCCAGCCGGCCGCGCGGCCCAGGCTGTGGACCTGTTCCACCACACCGGCCGTGTCCGCCACCGGGTTGCTGTTGGCCATGGCGTGGACCGCGGTGAAGCCGCCCAGGGCGGCGGCGCGGGTGCCGGTTTCAACGGTTTCGGCATCTTCGCGGCCGGGTTCGCGCAGGTGCGTGTGCACGTCCACCATGCCGGGCAGTGCCACCAGGCCGGCGGCTTCGATGACGGTGGCGCCGTCCGCGACCGGGTGGGCGGCAGCGGCTGCGCCCCGGGCGGCGATGACGCCGGCACTGATGAGCAGGTCCTCGGCCCCGGCGCCCAGGATCGATGCACCGCGGATCAGGTAGGTTCCGTTGTTCTCTGCCATCAGTTGCTCTCCTTGGTGGAATTGTTGCGGGCTGTGCCCGCTGTGGCGGCTGGTTCGCGGGTATCCCCGGAGAGCAGCAGATAGAGGGTGGCCATCCGGACCGAGACGCCGTTGCGCACCTGTGCAAGCACGGTGGAACGGGGCGAGTCGGCGGCGGCGGAGGAAATCTCCAGGCCACGGTTCATGGGTCCGGGATGCATGATGATGGTGTCCTTCAGTCCCAGGCTGTCCAGCGCCCGGAGCCGGTTGTCATCAAAGCCCCAGCGGCGCGAGTATTCGCGGGTGGAGGGGAAGAACGAGGCGTTCATCCGTTCGCCCTGCACGCGAAGCATCATCACGGCGTCCACACCCTGCGCCAGGGTGACGTCCATGTCGTAGCTGACCTTGCACGGCCAGTGTTCGACGCCGATGGGCAGCAGGGTGGGCGGCGCCACGAGGGTGACGTCGGCGCCGAGCGTGCGGAGCAGCCAGACGTTGGAGCGGGCCACGCGGGAGTGCAGGACGTCCCCGGCGATGGCTACGCGCATGCCTTTGAGGTCTGCCCCGATGGACGAGGAGCCGGCCAGCTGCGACCAGTGCCGGCGCATGGTGAAGGCGTCCAGGAGGGCCTGCGTGGGGTGTTCGTGCGTGCCGTCGCCGGCGTTGATGACGGCGGCGTCGATCCAGTCCGTCGCGGCGAGCCGGTGCGGCGCGCCCGAGGCCCAGTGCCGGATCACGACGGCGTCCGCACCCATGGCTGCCAGCGTCTGGGCCGTGTCCTTGAGGGATTCGCCCTTGGAGACGGAGGAGCCCTTCGCGGCGAAGTTGATGACATCGGCGGACAGCCTCTTGGCGGCCGCTTCGAACGAGATCCGCGTGCGGGTTGAGTCTTCGAAGAAGAGGTTCACCACGGTGCGGCCGCGGAGGGCCGGGAGCTTCTTGACTTCGCGGTCCCCGACGGCAGCCATTTCCTCGGCGGTGTCGAGGATGCGGATGGCGTTGGCCAGGCTGAGGTCTTCAGTGGAGAGGAGGTGTTTCACGCGCCGCCCTCGATGACCACTTCATTGACCACGGAACCGTCGGCGGCGGTATCGGTTTCCTCCAGTCGGACCCGGACCTTCTCGGCGGACGAGGTGGGCAGGTTCTTGCCCACGTGGTCGGCGCGGATGGGCAGCTCACGGTGGCCGCGGTCGATCAGCACGGCGAGCCGGACGATCCGGGGACGGCCGAGGTCGATGATGGCGTCAAGGGCGGCACGGATGGTGCGGCCGGAGTACAGGACGTCATCGATGAGCACCACAACCTTGTTGTCGATTCCCGTGCGCGGGAGCTGTGTCGGGTACGGCGGCCTGGTGGGCTGGTGGGAAAGGTCATCGCGGAACATGGTGACGTCCAGCTGCCCGACCATGGCGGTGGCGTCCACGGTGGGGTCCGCGGCCGCAATCTTGTGTGCGAGGCGGACAGCCAGCGGGTAGCCGCGGCGCGGAATGCCCAGCAGGACCAGGTCCTTGGACCCTTTGTTGGCCTCAAGGATCTCGTGGGCGATTCGAGTGAGTGCACGGTCAATGTCCGCCTGGTTGAGGACAACCCTGGCTGGAACCGGTGCGTTTGTGACAGAAGTCAAACTCTCGTCTCCCCTTTCCCCGCCTCACGGGACGGAATTAAAAAAGGATCATTTGCGTTTCAAAATTACCACATCGGCAGGGGCATCATAGGCTTCCAGTATGTCCATGCACCCTCATCAGCCGGGTTCCGGCCAGGCCGGTGGGCCGGCCGGCCCGCCGGATCCTTTCCCCACGCAGGCGAACCCCAGCTGGATGGGCCGGGTTGAACCGGAATACTACCGGCCAGCGCCCGGAACCAACGCGGCCCGGCTGCCGCCGTTGGGGCCTCCGCAGGCAACCCTGGCTGGCCGGCGGCCCGCAGGCCTTCTGGCACTCACGGTGGGAGGCGCCGCCCTTGTTTTCCTGAGCCTGTTCCTGGTGGTGCCGTTCTTGGTGGCCAACACCGGCGTGGGCGGGTTCCTGGCAGGGTTTGTGCTGTCACTGATCCCGCTGTCCGCGGTGCTCCTTGCGGTCTATCTGATCGACCGGTGGGAACCGGAACCCAAGCGGCTTCTGGTCTTCGCGTTCACCTGGGGCGCTGCGGTGTCCATCGCGGTCACGCTGCTCATCCAGCCGTTCTTTGCCCTGACTTTCCAGTTCAGCGAGGTGGCTGACTTCCAGACGTTTATGGCCACCGTCCAGGCGCCCGTGGTGGAGGAGTTCGCGAAGTCCCTGGGCCTGCTGATGATCCTGCTGCTGGCGCGCAAACACTTCGACGGTCCGGTGGACGGCATAGTCTTCGCCTTCACCATCGCCGGCGGTTTCGCGTTCACCGAAAACATCCTCTACTTTGGCCGGGCCATCGCTGAATCCGCCAACCCGGGAACGGATCTGGCGCAGATCTTCCTCCTCCGCGGCGTGATGTCACCCTTCGCCCATGCCATCTTCACGGGAACCACCGGCCTCATCATGGGTTTCGCCGCCCGCCGCTGGCACTCCGGAGCCTCGGTGCTGGCCTTTGTCATCGGGCTGATCCCGGCGATGCTGCTGCATAACCGGTGGAACAGCATGGGCGCGGGGTTCCTGGCGGAATACATCCTGATCCAGGTGCCCATCTTTGTCCTGGCCGTTGTGGGCATCATCCTCCTCCGCATCGCGGAAAACCGACTCACCCGCCAACGGCTGATGGAATACTCCGCGGCTGGCTGGTTCAGCCCCGCCGAGGTGGAACTGCTGGCCACGCCGCGCGGCCGGCGGACCGCCCTGCAGTGGGCGGCCGGCTACCACCGCCGCCCGCAGATGAAGGCGTTCCTCCACGCTGCCACCCGGCTCGCCTTCATCCGGCAGCGCATCCTCAGTGGCCGCGACGTCCGGCTGCACCAGATGGAGGAGCAGCAGCAGCTGCAGCGGATCCTGTCCCTGCGCGCCGCCGTCGCGGTCTGACTCGGGCGCCGCTCTGTTCCGCGTGTTCGGTTCCTCCGGCTAGGGTCCCCGGAGAGCCACCTGCAAAGCCGTCATTGACAGTGCCTCATCAAGGACTTTGCCGAAGTTCGCCGCATCGTGGGCGAAACGGCCCAGGAAGAGCCCGGAGACGCCGTCGAGCGCGGGCAGCAGCCCTGGCTTGGCCGACCCGCCATAGATGACAGGCAGCTCCCCCAACGCGCTGCCTGCCTCGTGCGAATGGGCACTAAGCAGCGTCCGGAGTGAACGCACGACGGCGGCGACGTAACCTGCGTCGGCGGGCTCCGCTGCGCCAATGGCCCAGACCGGTTCGTAGGCGATCATGAGCCGGGATGCCAGGGCCCAGTCGCCGCCGACCGCCTCGTCGATCTGCTGATGGACAAATGCAGCAGCCTCTACGCTGGCTCCGGTCCCGCTTTTTTCATTGCGTGTTTCCTCGCCCACGCACAGCAGTGCGGTGATGCCGGCGTCGTCGGCTGCCCTGACTTTCCGGGCGATCATGGTGTTGTCCTCGCCGAAATGCCGCCGCCGTTCGGCGTGGCCGATCTCCACGAGGCTTACCCCAAGCTCGGCCAGAAGCGACGGCGACACCTCGCCTGTCCACGGGCCGTCCGCCCAGCCGCAGTTCTGGGCCCCCAGCAGAAGCGGTGATCCTGAGATGACGCTGCCGGCGGCCGGCAGGACCGGAAACGAAGGGATCACAAACGGGACCACCCGCCCGGCCGCAAGGGCCGGACGGGAGTCCACTTCATGCTGTATGCGGGCGAGCCAGTCAAGGCAGTCCCGGTATCCCAGGTACATCTTGGTGCTGACGCCGATGTAGAGGATCTCCGGGGTGCCGCTCTGGTCAGAGCTGCGGCATTCAGTCATGGTGTCCGGTCACCTGTTGTCGGGCCGAGTGTCGGCCTTGTTGCGGAACGTCTTGGTGGCTGACAGTCATTCAAACTCCTCGTTGAGTCAGCAAGTGAGCAAATCAGTGGAAGGTGGAGCGATTGGAGCGAGAATACGTTGAGTATTTCGCCAGCCAGGCAGGCGAACACGTCCGCGGCCACGTGGATTGTGCGTTGCGCGGTGCGGTGCGGTCAGCCGGAGAGACGGCCCTGGAATTGGCCCTTAGTTGATGGGTGCCGGGCCGAGCTCGTCGATGAGCTTCTGCATGGCCACGTAGGCCCTGTTGCGGTAGGCGATGAGTTCCGGGGTGCGTTCGGCGGGGACGTTGAGGAAGCCGGCGCCGGTCTTGGTGCCGAGTTTGCCGGCTTCCACCAGGTCACTCAGGATCTTGGGCGTGGCGAAGCGTTCCGGGAATTCGGTCTGCAGTGACTTGTAGCAGAAGTTGTAGACGTCCAGGCCGGCCATGTCTGCGATGGCGAACGGACCGAAGAACGGCAGTCGGAAGCCGAAGGTGGTGCGGACCAGGGTATCTACGTCCTCAGCGGTGGCGATTCCCTGCTCCACCAGCTGCGCGGCCTCGTGGAAGAGGGCGTACTGCAGGCGGTTCAGGACGAATCCGGTGACGTCCTTGACCACTGCGGTCTGCTTGTTGGCGGCGTGGACCAGGTCCCGGACGGCACCGATGGTGGCGGCCGACGTGTCGGCATGCGGGATGATTTCCACGCCAGGGATGAACGGGGACGGGTTCGAGAAGTGCACGCCCAGGAACCGCTCCGGGTTGGCGACCGGCTCGGACAGCTCCGCGATGGAGATGGTTGACGTATTGGACCCGATGATTGCGTCCGGCCGGGCAGCGGCGCTGATCCGCGCCAGGGTCTGGTGCTTGATGGCGATGACTTCGGGTACGGCTTCCTCGATGAAGTCGGCATCGGCCACCGCTTCCTCGATGTCCTTGGCCGCCCAAAGATTCTGCTTGAGGATGGCCGTGGACCCCTCGGGGAACAGTCCGTCGGCGACGAACTGGTCCGATTCGGCCAGCAGCCGCTCATAATTGTTCTGCGCCACCTCGGCGGAGACATCGGCCAGGGCAACCCGGGCTCCGCCCAGTGCCAGGACCTGGGCAATACCGCCGCCCATGTATCCCGATCCGACGACAGCGATCTTGCGTGCGCTGTTGGGTGTTGTGCTCATGATCAGACTGCCTTCGTGTATTCGGGCTCATAGGAGCAGATGGCGTCGACCTTGCCGGCGGACGCTGAAGTTTCATCAAAGCGGTACTCGAGCCACTCGCCCACGAGCTTCTTGGCGAGCTCCAGGCCGATGACCCGCTGGCCCAGCGTAAGGACCTGTGCATTGTTGCTGAGGACGGAGCGCTCCACGGAATAGCTGTCGTGGGCCGTCACCGCACGGATTCCGGGTACCTTGTTGGCCGCGATGGCCACACCCAGTCCCGTGCCGCAGATGAGGAGTGCGCGGTCCGCTTCGCCGTCCGCCACCTTGCGGGCGGCATTGACGGCAACGTGCGGGTAGGCGGTGGCATCGTTGGCCCCAACCCCGATGTCCAGCACGACGGCAACGCGGCTGTCTGCCGTGAGCAGCGCCTTCAGGGCTTCCTTGTACTCGACGCCGGCCTCATCGTTGCCGATGACGATGCGCCAACCTGCGTGGGTGTTCATGTTGTTGCTCCTTTTCCGGCCGCGTAAGCCGGTTCAGAATGGGCCAACCCTGGCTCCGTGAAGTGTGGCCCCGCCAGGCCAGAGTGGATAAATGCGGCAATCCGTTCGACGATCAGTCCAAAGGAGACCGCGCCGGGGTCTGGGTGCCCGAGGCTCTTTTCGGCCAGCGGACGGGCGCGGCCCTTGAGCGGGCGCAGCTCCGCCGTTTTCGCAGCCGCCGCCTTGGCAGCGGGGGCGGCAACGGTGAGGGCCTGGGTCAGGGTGGTGCCGCCGTCGAGCTCCCGGAGGAACGCCTCCCGGAAGGGCAGGAGCGCGTCCACCATGGTCTTGTCGCCGGGCTCGGCCTTGCCGAGCCCGGTAATGGCGCCCACGAATGCGGTCACGGCGGCGATCGCGTCCTCATTGGTGTAGGTTTCCCGGTTGCCCAGGGCCAGTCCGGACGCGATGACCCCAGAACCCCACAGGGCGCCGGAGGTGCCGCCCGCGCGTTCGCTCCAGGCTTCTCCGGCTGCTTCAAGCACCCTCCCCACCGACGCGCCGGACGCTGCGGCCTGTGCCGCGGCGTCGGCTGCTGCCTCCACGCCCCGGCGCATGCCGATGCCGTGGTCACCGTCACCGGCAATGGCGTCCAGGTTGCCCAGTTCCTCTTCGTGTTCGACGACGACGTCCCGCACCTGGGCGAGCACGGCGGCTGCCAGCCGGCCCAGGTCCGCGGCTGCCGCCGTCGTTTCTTCCACGTCGCCGGACACGGCGTCTTCCGGTCCGGACAGCTGGCGGCGGGCACGCGGAGCCAGGTTGCCTTTGCGGTAGGCCGGCGAGTCTGCTGGCGCGGCCCAGTGGTGTTCGAGTTCCTCATCCAGCCAGAGCAGCGTGAGGGATAGCCCGGACATGTCCAGGCTCGTGACCAACTCGCCGCATTCCGGTTCCACCACAGTCAGTCCGGCGTTGACGAGGAGTTTCTCGATCTTGCCGAACAAGAGGAAAAGTTCGTCGTACTTGACTGTACCGAGGCCGTTGACGATGGCCACCACGCGGCTTCCGCAGTGATCCGGGGTGTCCGAGAGGAGGCGCGAGACCAGCAGTTCGGCGAGTTCGGACGCCGTGGGCATGGGATGCTCCGAGATGCCCGGTTCCCCGTGGATGCCCAGGCCCAGGGACATCTGGCCTGGGGGCACGTGGAAGAGCGGTTCGCCGGCGCCGGGCAGGGTGCAGCCGTCGAAGGCCACGCCCAGGGAACGCGTGCGGTCATTGGCCTTGGTGGCGAGCCGTTCCACCTCGTCCAGGCTCAGGCCTGCCTCGGCGGCGGCGCCGGCAATCTTGAACACCGTGAGGTCGCCGGCGATGCCACGGCGCTTTCCAATCTGGTCACGTGGTGCGCTGGCGATGTCGTCCGTGACAGTGACCGTGCGGGTCTCGATGCCTTCGGCGTTCAGGCGCAGCTGCGCCTGGCCGAAGTGCAGGACGTCGCCCGCGTAGTTGCCGTAGCTCAACAGCACTCCCCCGCCGGCATTTGCCTCTTTGGCCACGCGATAAATCTGCCCGGCGGCCGGTGAAGCGAACATGTTGCCGCAGGCGGAGGCTGTTGCCAGCCCCGGCCCAACCAGACCGGCGAAGGCCGGGTAGTGGCCGGAGCCGCCGCCGACGACGAGTGCGACCTGGCCGGCGGGCACCTCGGTCGAGCGGACCACACCGCCGTCCACACGGGCAACGTATGCGCGGTTGGCAGCGACGAAGCCGTCCAGCGCCTCATCCGCGAAATCAGCGGGATTGTCAAAGATCTGCGTCATGGCTCTTCCTAGACTCCTGCCAGTTCCACGGCGGGCTGCTGCCGCCCCTGGGACACCTGGCTCTGGCCCAGGGCGTAGCCGTCCCGCTTCGGCAGGACATGGCGGCGGAGGTATTCCTGGTTGCGTGCCGTCACGCTCAGGCCGTCCCCGCCGTAGTGCTCGGTGCAGATGATGCCCTGGTAGCCTGCGGCGAGTGCAACCTTGAAGGCTTCGCGGTAGTTGATGAGGCCGCTCTCCATCGGGGCGGGCATGGTGATGTAACTGTCACGCGCCACGTCCTCGTCCCGGATGTAGTTCTTCATGTGCCAGTAGTTGGAGTAGGGCATGGTCTTGGCTACCATTTCGCGCCAGTCCTCGATGGGCCGGTGCAACCGGATCAGGTTGCCGAGGTCCGGGTTGAGCCCAACATTGGCCAGGCCGATGTCCTGCACCAGCTGTACTGAGGAGTCAGCCGTGCCGAGGTAGGTATCCTCGTACATCTCCAGGGAGAGCAGGACGCCGGCGTCTGCTGCGTGCTGGCCCAGCTCGCGGATGCGGGAGACTGCCTTGCCCCACACTTCCTTGTCCCCCACCGGGTCCTTATAGCCTTCAACGGTCCAGAACCACAGCTGCTTCTGCTGCTCCCGGGTAATGGCCTGGTGCAGTCCGAAGGAGACCACTTCGCAGCCGAGCTCGGCTGCGGCGTCGATGGTCCGGTGGCTGTAGGCGAGGTTGTCGGCCCAGTCCGTCTGGTGGATCACGCTACGGCGGATGGCGGAAATGACCGGGATCCCGATGCCCACATTCTCTGCAGTCTGTTTGAACTCGGCGAGCCGCTCTCTGCTCAGATCGCCGGGACGGACCCAGCTGTCGGTGAGGTCAGCATTGGCGAAGCCGGCTTCCTTGACCTCGGTCAGGACTTCCGCCCAACTGGACGCGTCGGCGTCGTTGATATGCGTGCCCTTGGCATCAGTTCCCGGAAACTGCAGCAGTGCTGCGGTGATGGGCCAATTCTCAGCTGTGTAAGCCACGGTGCTTTACTCCTTCGCGATCCTCTTTCCTATAGGATCTACTATCAAAAAAGAGTTGTCAAGATCACATCCATAAGTGGCCCCGCCCATCCCAACTGGGTAGCAGCAGGTGTCGTTTTGAGGGCCCAAACCGACACCTACTGCTACCTACATGGGGCCGGGACTAGCTTTCCGGGGCGTCGGCAATGGCCCGGGAACGGACCTTGCGGATATGGTCCGCCATGGCTGCGGCTGCTTTGTCGGGATCGCCGGTGGCAACGGCAGCCAGGACTGCCTCGTGTTCCGCGATGGCGTGCTCGGCATCCGTAATGCCCACGCCGCCGAAGAGCCGGAACCGCTGGACCTGTCCCCCGAGGGCTGAGTAGGCGGCCTCCATAAACTGGTTTCCGGTCTGCCGCGCAATCAGCTGGTGGAACCGTTCGTCCGCTTCCAGATAGTCCTTGAACTCGGCAAACGAAGGGCCCCGCGGTGCGGATTTCAGGTCCTCGACGGCCTGCCCCAGTTCGGCCAGACCGTCCTGGTTGATGCGTTCACTGGCCAGCCTTGCGTTGACAGGCTCGATTGCCAGCCGCGCCTCCATCAGCTCCGCAAAATCCTCCTGCGTAAAAACGGGAGCTACGCGATAGCCTTTCAGCGCCACCCTGCGGACCATCCCGGTATGCTCAAGCCGCGCCAGGGCCTCGCGGACAGGTGTGGGAGAAACGTCCAGTTCGCGGGCTGTCCCGTCAATGCTGACCACGGCGCCGGGGACCAGCCGGCCATCCATAAGGGAGGCCAGGAGCTCTGCATAAACGTGGTCCGCCAGCACCTCGCGGCTCACCGCGCGGCCGGTCCTGTTGGGGCCGGTCGGGTCCGTGCTGCTGCCGGCGCGGGGGCCTGTGGACGCGTTTTTCATAGTCAGATCCTATAGGAAGCGCCGGTCAGTGATCGTTTCCGGGGACGCCAAGAGCCCCGGCCAGGTGGACCTGGCCGGGGCTCTTTGTGACGCCGTGCGCGGGCTCTTGGCCCGCGGCATAGCAGCTCAGGCCAAGAGGGAGGGCTTCAGCTGCTGCAGCCGGCCAAGGAGGCCGTTAATGAACGACGGCGATTCATCCGTTGAGAGCGTCTTGGACAATGCCACTGCTTCACTGACCGCGACACCGTCGGGAACATCGTCGTTGTACAGCAGTTCCCAGGTACCGATCCGCAGGATGATGCGGTCCACCGAAGGCATACGTTCCAGGGTCCAGCCCTGGGAATAGGTCTCGAGGAATTCGTCGATGGCGGTCTGCTGTGAGACGACGCCTTCCACGATTTCCAAGGTGTACGGGTTCACGATCTGGTCTGTCAGTTCGCGCCGGGACCTGAGTACATCGAAGGCGGAAACCGAGCGCTGCTCGGCCTCGAAGAGGACATCCAGTGCCCTGTTACGGGCCTTACCGCGTGCGCTCACTACTCGCTGACCCGGCCGAGGTAGCTGCCGTCGCGAGTATCAACCTTGACCTTGGTGTTGTTCTCGACGAACAACGGAACCTGGATCTCGTAGCCGGTTTCCAGCGTTGCGGGCTTGGTGCCGGCGGAGGAGCGGTCGCCCTGCAGGCCAGGCTCGGTGTAGGTGATCTCGAGGACGACGCTGGGAGGAAGTTCGATGTAGAGCGGGTTGCCTTCGTGGATGGCGATGTTCACCATCTGGTTCTCCAGCATGAAGTTGGTGGCGTCACCGACAGTGGCGCCGGAAACGGTGAGCTGGTCGAAATCCGAGGTGTCCATAAACACGAAGTCGGCGCCGTCCTGGTACAGGTACTGGTAGTCCCGGCGGTCAACCGTGGCGGTCTCGATCTTAAGGCCGGCGTTGAACGTCTTGTCTACAACTTTGCCGGACATCACGTTCCGCATCTTGGTCCGCACAAACGCGCCACCTTTACCAGGCTTGACGTGCTGGAATTCAATGATGTTCCAGAGCTGGCCCTCGAGCTTCAGGACCGTTCCGTTCTTGATGTCGTTAGTGGTTGCCACTGGTATCCTCTGGTTTCTATCTGTCTGGTCAGTTGTCAGACGTTCTATGCCGGCCAGGCAAGCCGAACGGCCCGCCAGCGCGTGTTTATCAAAAATCCAAGAACTATTCTACCGGTAAAACCCGGGCGGCTTGCGTCCGGCCTTCCGGCCACCCAAGCAGGAGCGTGGCAGGCGTTTCAGCAGGCAAGATCCAGGACGTCCCGGGCCCGCTGTAACGCCACGGTGGATGAGTAGATCATTGCGGCATCAGCCGATTGCGCAACCCGCAGATCCAGCGCCCGGGCAAAGGCTTCCACCGCGGCGGACGTGTGTCCGGCCGCGTACTGGGTCTTGCCCAGGTATTGCAGGACCAAGGCTTCTCGGTCGGTCCCCTGGAACTCCGCGAGCAACTGCCTGAACAAATCAAGGGCGCGGTCGGTGCGGTGGGAAACACGCAGCACCTCGGCCTCGAACGTCCGAAGCCGGAAGGACTCAGGGTCCTTGAAGCGGGCCTCCGCCAGGAGTTCGGCTGCCTCCGCAGCGTGCCCTTCCACGATCAGGACGAAGATCTGGTCTGACGGGTCCGTGGACGCCGCCAGGGCCGCGCGGCAGGCGTCCTCGTTGACGATCTCCGGCAGCAGGGAGACCGGGTTGATCCGGATTCCGGGGAAACCAGCCTCGGGCCAGTCGCTGGTGCCCGCCACGTCGCCCTGCATCAGGAGGCGATTTCCTGGTAGGCCGCGAAGAGCAGGGACGTGTCCGGAACATCCAGGATGCCCGGCTTGGCGATGCCGTCCAGGACCACAAAGCGCAGGAGGTCCCCGCGTGATTTCTTGTCCCGCCGCATGCCGTCCAGCAGCCCCTGCCAGCGGTCCCGCCGGTACGTGACCGGGAGTCCCAGTGTTTCCAGGATGCTGCGGTGGCGGTCGGCGTCGGCGTCGCTGAGCCGGCCAACGCTGCGGGCAAGTTCAGCGGCGAACATCATGCCCACCGATACTGCCGCGCCGTGCCGCCAGGAGTACCGCTCCACGAGTTCAATGGCGTGGGCCAGGGTGTGGCCGTAGTTCAGGATTTCGCGCAGCCCGGATTCCTTGAGGTCTTCCGAGACCACTTTGGCCTTGACCGCGATGGCGCGTTCGATGAGTTCGCGCAGGGCGTCAGAACCGGGGTCGGTGGCCGCCGCCGGGTCCTTTTCCACCAGGTCAAGGATGGCCGGATCTGCGATGAAGCCGCACTTGATGACTTCAGCCATGCCGGAAATGATTTCATTCCTGGGCAACGTATTCAATGTGTCCAGGTCCACCAGCACTCCGGCCGGCGGGTGGAAGGAGCCCACCAGGTTCTTGCCCTCAGCCGTGTTGATGCCGGTCTTCCCACCCACGGACGCATCCACCATGCCCAGCAGGCTGGTGGGCATGTGGATGACCTTTACGCCGCGGAGCCAGGTAGCCGCCACAAATCCGGCCAGGTCGGTGACGGCCCCGCCGCCCACTGCCACGATGGCGTCCGAGCGCGTGAAATCGTTCTGGCCCAGGACCTGCCAACAGAAAGCGGCGACCTGGATGTGTTTGCCTTCTTCGGCGTCCGGGATTTCCGCGGTCAGCGAGGTGAAACCCGCTGCAGCAAGCTCATCGCGGACCGTGTCACCGGTGAGCCGCAACGCACGGGGATGGATGACCAGCACACGCCGGACCCGCTCCCCCAGCAACGCCGGAAGGTTCCCCAGCAGACCGCGGCCAACTACGACGTCGTAATTCTGCCCAGCGGATTCGCCGGTGACCTTGATAACTGTTGAATCGACGCTCAATTTTCAACTTCCTGTTTGGCGGCCGCGTAGTCACGCAGCGCAACTTCGAGCCGGTGTCCCAGCTCGCTGACCGAGCCCTGGCGGACATCCACCACAAGGTTGGCCAGCCGTTCGTAAACGGGTTTCCTGGTAATAAACAGAGCGGACCATCGGGCCATGGCATCGCCGGCCAGCAGCGGCCGGCCCGAGTTCCGGGCGATGCGGCTGGCCACGGTTTCCTCATCACATTCGAGGTACACCACAGTGCAGCGGCCCAGGAGCTGCTGCGTGCCGGAATCCAGCACGGCGCCGCCACCCAAGGAAATCACGCTGGCGGCGCCTTCTGCATGCTCCACCGCGCTGGCAACGGTCCGGGCCTCGATCTCCCGGAACGCGTGCTCGCCGCGCCCGGCAAAAATGGAGGCGATGCTGCCATGGGCGTCCACGATCAGGTTGTCCGTATCGACAAACGGCACGTCCAGCAGCTTGGCCAGCTCGTGGCCGATCGCGGACTTTCCCACCGCCATGGGTCCGATGAGGACAATGGGCCGGTTGCCAGGCACACCGGCCTTACGGCTCCCGGGCACTAGTGGCCGATCGAGTCCAGGGATGCCGGAATGTTGTCCAGGTAACCCTTGATGTTGCGGGCGGTCTCCGCCACGGAGTCGCCGCCGAACTTTTCGGTGACGGCTTCCGCCAAAACCAGCGCGACCATGGCCTCGGCCACCACGCCGGCAGCCGGCACGGCACAGACGTCGGAGCGCTGGTGGTGCGCCTTGGCAGGCTCCCCCGTGCTGACGTCAACCGTGCGAAGGGCGCGGGGCACCGTGGCAATGGGCTTCATGGCCGCCCGCACGCGCAGGACGTCGCCGATGCTCATGCCGCCTTCAATTCCGCCGGCCCGGTTGCTGGTCCGGATGATCTTGCCGTCAGCGTCCTTAACGATTTCGTCGTGGGCAGCGGAGCCGCGGCGCGCAGCTGTCAGGAAACCGTCGCCGACTTCCACGCCCTTGATGGCCTGGATGCCCATCAGAGCGGCGGCAAGGCGCGAATCAAGCCTGCGGTCCCAGTGGACATAGCTGCCCAGTCCCGGCGGCAGTCCGTACGCGAGGACCTCCACCACACCGCCCAAGGTTTCGCCTTCCTTGTGGGCGGCGTCAACCTCGGCCACCATGGCGTCAGAGGTCTCGCGGTCAAAACAGCGCAATGGATCGGCGTCGAGCGCAATCACGTTGGCCGGAACGGGCAGCGGACGGCCCTCGGGCACGGTCACACTGGCGATGGAGACGGTGTGACTGACCAGTTCGATGCCGAGCGCCTTGAGGAACTGGGACGCCACGGTGCCCATGGCAACCCGCGTGGCGGTCTCCCGGGCACTGGCGCGTTCCAGGACGGGCCGGGCCTCGGTGAACCCGTACTTCTGCATCCCGGTGAAGTCTGCGTGGCCCGGACGGGGCCGGGTCAGCGGTGCGTTGCGGGCCTGGTCCGCCAGGATTTCCGGATCCACCGGATCGGCGGCCATGATCTGCTCCCACTTGGGCCATTCGGTGTTGGCGACCTGGACGGCCACCGGACCGCCCTGGGTCAGGCCGTGGCGGACGCCACCGAGAATGGTCACGACGTCCTGTTCGAACTTCATCCGGGCGCCCCGGCCGTAGCCAAGGCGGCGGCGTGCCAATGAATCGGCGATCTGCCCGCTGGTGAGTTCAACACCGGCGGGGACGCCTTCAATAATTCCCATCAGGGCCGGACCATGGGATTCACCGGCAGTCAACCAACGCAACATAATTTCCATCCTGCCACGTATGGCGGTCAGAACGCCCGTCGGGGAAGGCCGACTGAGTCGCACATCACATCTATGACAGACGCATTAACGTCGTCACCGCGGCCGGTGAACAGGCGTACCTGTTCCACCGCCTGGTACAACAACATTTCGAGCCCGGGCACCACCGCACCGCCGCCGGACTGCCACGCCGACGCAATCTGGCTGGGCCACGGATCATAGGCCACGTCCAGGAGGACACCGGGTGTTCCGGTTCCCAACGCGGTGATCTCC
Source organism: Pseudarthrobacter humi (assembly GCF_024294965.1). Lineage (NCBI taxonomy): Bacteria > Bacillati > Actinomycetota > Actinomycetes > Micrococcales > Micrococcaceae > Pseudarthrobacter > Pseudarthrobacter humi. The sequence continues at coordinate 34,251 of NZ_JANCLV010000013.1, read as the reverse complement.
GCCGCCAGCCCGTCCGCTGCGCGCGGCGGGAGCGTGGAAATTACGACGTCGGCACTTGCGGTCGGAACGGCGGCTTCGGTCAGCGGCCGGACAACGATGGAAAGGCCTACTCCGGCCGCGGCGGCGCGTGCTTCGTCGGCCCGGGAGGTATCCCGGACGAACACCTGGGCGTGCTGCGTGCCCAGGTCCTTCAGCGCGGCCACTGCGGCTGCGGCTGTACCGCCTCCGCCCAGCACCACGGCGGCGGGGCTGGCTGCCACTCCGGCGTTAAGGACAGCGTTCACGATGCCGGCGACGTCGGTGTTGTAGCCGATGAGCCTGACGGAGCCGAGGTCTTCCTCGAAGGCGACGGTGTTGACCACGCCCAGTGTCCGTGCCACGCCACGGACTTCGTCCACTTCGGCAAACATGCCTGACTTCAGGGGCATGGTCACTGAGAGTCCACGCCAGCCCTGCTGCGTCCTGACCTGTTCCATAAACGCCGGCAGCGCCTGCTCGGTCAGGTCCAGGGCCGTGTAGATGATGTCCATTCCGAGTTTGGCGTAGGCCGCCAGGTGCAGGGCCGGGGACTTGGAGTGGCTGATCGGATGGCCCAGGACGGCGGCCCGGAGACTCATGTGCAGCGGCCCACGTTGGCCTGGCACCAGGTGTTGTACTGGGCGACGTAGACGTTGTGTTCGTCGAGCGTCTTGGAGAACTTTGTCTCCTTCGTGTCCAGGTTGATGGTTACCCAGTACAGGTAGTCGTTCGTTTTGGGCTTCGCCGCCGCGTCGATGGCGGTCTTGCCCGGGGAGCCGATGGGGCCCGGAGGCAGGCCCGGGTTGGCGTAGGTGTTGTACAGGTTGGATTTGTCCTGGCGCTCTTCATCGGTGAAGTTGAAGCTCTTGGTGCCCAGCCCGTACGTCACGGCCGAATCCACCTGCAAATATCCGGAGGTCTGGTCATTCGGCTTGAGGCGGTTGTAGATGGCCCCGGCAACGTCGCCGTACTCAGCCTGTCCGCCTTCGGCCTGGACAATGCTCGCCACGATCACGGCCTCATACTGCTTCGCCGGATCGGAGATGCCCTGTGCCACCAGTTCGTCCGTGGTTACTTTCACCAGCGACTGGAGGATGTCCTTGGCCGGTGTGCCAAGCGGGAAGCGGTACTCCCCCGGAGCGAGGAAACCCTCAAGGTTCTTGGCGTTGGCTGGGAGCCCAAACTGCGCGGGAGCGTTGCTGAGCTCCTTCAGTTGCTGCAGCGACACACCGGAGCCCTCGGAAATGGCCTGCAGCGACTCGCCGATCCTGAGACCGGCACTCAAGGCGAAGTAGATGACCTTGCTCTTGTCGGTGCCGAGCAGGACGCTGACGGCGTCGGAGTTCTTCATTTCCATCTTGAACGTGTAGTCCCCCGGCGACAGCGTTCCGCCGGAAGAAGCAAATGCCTGCAGGAAAGTGTCAGCGTTGGCCACGACTTTCCCACTCTCCAGTTTGGTGGCCACGGAGCGGGTACCTTCACCAGGCTGGACCGAAACAATGACTTCGCCCGTGCCGGGGCCGGGGTAGTCGGCCGCTTTGTCGTTTCCCAGCAGGGGCTTCAGGAACTGCGCGCCCACGGCGATCGCTGCCACGAAGACCACAAGGGTCAGGAACAGGGCCAGGAGGCGGCGCCGGCGCCGCACCTTCTTGGAGGGCTTTGCCACTACGGGAATCGTGGCTGCGCCGGCGAACAGGCCGGTGTCGGGGTGGTGATCACCAGGGTAGCGGTCATCGGCATGGTGATCATCATGGTGGTGTTCTTCGTCCGGATAGTGGTGCCCGTCGTGGTGTTCTTCGTCCGGATAGTGGTGCCCGTCGTCATGGAGCGTTTCGTCAGGGTGGTAGTGCCCGGCGTCGTGCGCTTCATAAGAGTGCTGGTCTTCGGGGTGGTAGTCCGGAACCTGGGCGTCATCCGGATGGTGGTCTGCGGCCGGACCGGCGTGCTGGATGGAAGGCGGAGTGTGCGGAGCTGTGGGAATAGCCGGCTGTGCCTCCGGCTCGGGGGCGTGAACCGGTTCCGGCAGTGGCTCCCGCTCGGGGGCAGGCTCCGGTGCGGGTGCAGCTTTGGGAGCAGTGGCAGGTGCAGGCGCATCATGGCCCGTTTCGTAGGCCTGCTCGGGAACCACATCGCTGCTTCCCGTGTGCTTCTCCAGGGCGCGGAGCTCTTTCCGGGTCAGCGGCCTGGCGCCATCGTTGCTCATGGCGCCTGGGGCGTCGTCGTTATTGGACGGGCTCACTGTAGCCTTCCGTGTTCTGAGATCGGGTCGTGCCTTCCGGGGCCGCATGCTCGGGCTGGACTGCCGAACCTGCTCCGGATGGCCGAGTACGGGGCGGCGCAGTCACGCGGCTGCCAACGTCCGTTCCCCTGGCTTTTTGCATGTCGATGGCGTGCTGGAGGATGCCTGCCGCCGCGACCTGATCCACCACTTTACGGTGGTTCCGGCTGCTCATGCCAGCCTCGTGCAGGTTACGGTGCGCTGTAACACTGCTCAGGCGCTCGTCAACGAGGTTGACCGGAACATCCATTCCCCGGGCAACGAACTCGGCGACCAGCAGTCCGGCGTAGTCGGTGGCCATCCTGGCAGAGGCGTGTTCCTCGCCCTTCATGGTACGTGGCAGCCCCACGAAGACCTGGACGGCGCCCAGTTCCACAGCGAGGGACGCTATAACACGAACGTCGGAATTCTTCTTGGCGTTGCGGTCCAGGGTCTTGTGCGGAGTGGCCAGGATTTCGTCCCGGTCGCAGATGGCGACGCCCACGCGGACGGTGCCGACGTCTACCCCCAGTTTGATGCCTTGGGGGTAGACGGCACCAGCGGATTCTGTCACGGGTTCCCTAGCGCCGGGAGATGGCGTCCACAACGGCGGCCAGCGCCGGTGCGACCTTGGCGGCGTCCGTGCCGCCACCTTGGGCGACGTCGTCCTTGCCGCCGCCACCGCCGCCGAGGATTCCGGCCGCGAGCCGGACCAGGGCTCCCGCCTTCACGCCGGCTGCCCGGGCTGCCTCGTTGGTGGCCACCAGGATCATGGGCCGGTCGTTGCTGACACCGGCCACTGCCACGGTGGATGCTGCCGAACCGAGGCGGTTGCGCAGGTCGAGGGCAAGGTTGCGGATGTCGTCAGCCCCGCCGATCTGTCCGGCGTCGTGTGCGATGACCCGGACGCCGGCTGCGTCCCGGGCTGTGCCCACGAGGTTTCCGGCCGCCGCGGCGATCTGTTCCTTGCGCAGGCGGTCGAGTTCCTTCTCCGTGGCCTTGAGCTTGTTCAGCGTGCTGGCGATTCTGTCGGCGAGCTGACCGGAAGGCACTTTGAGCATCTCGGTCAGTTCAGTCACCAAGGCGCGCTCGGCGGCCAGGTGGCGGAATGCATCCATGCCGACGAACGCCTCCACACGGCGGTTTCCTGAACCGACTGACTGCTCGCCGAGCAGCGACAGGCTGCCGATCAAAGATGTGTTGGGCACGTGCGTGCCGCCGCAGAGTTCCCGGGACCACGCGCCGTCGATCTCCACAACACGGACTTCGCTGCCGTAGTTTTCGCCGAAGAGCGCCATGGCGCCCAGGGCCTTGGCCTCCGCCAGGCTCATGATCTTCGTGTCCACGCGGAAGTTGTTGCGGATGGCGAGGTTGGAGACTTCCTCGATTTCCGAACGCGTGGCCGTGCTGAGGCCCTCGCCCCAGGCGAAGTCGAACCGCAGGTAGCCGGCCTTGTTGTAGGAACCGCGCTGGGTGGCTTCTGGGCCGAGGATCTGGTGCAGGGCGGCATGGACGATGTGCGTGCCGGTGTGCGCCTGCTCGGCGGCGTGGCGCCGCTCGCGGTCCACGGCTGTGCGGACCAGTGAGTCGGAGCCGATCTCGCCTTCGCGGACGATAGCCTTGTGGACGCTCAGTCCCTTGATGGGGCGTTGGACGTCGAGGACCTCGACCACGAATCCGTCACCGGTGATGAGGCCGGTGTCAGCCGACTGGCCGCCCGCCTCAGCGTAGAACGGGGTCTCCGCCAGGACGAGTTCAATCTCGTCGCCGGTGGCGGCGTGCCCCACGTTCTGTCCGCGGCTGAGGATGCCCCGGACCCGGGACTCACCGTCCAGGTCGGTGTATCCGGTGAAGACAGTCTCGCCCTGGGCCAGCAGTTCCTGGAAGGCGCTGAGATCGGCGTGGCCGCCCTTTTTGCCCTTGGCGTCCGCCTGGGCACGCTGGCGCTGTTCGAGCATCAGGCGGCGGAATTCCGGCTCGTCGACCTTGAGTCCAGCTTCTTCCGCCATCTCCAGGGTGAGGTCGATCGGGAAGCCGTAGGTGTCGTGCAGGGCGAAGGCATCTGCACCGGACAGCGGCGTGCCGGCGGCCTTGGACTCCGTGACGGCGTCTTCGAGGCGGGCGGTACCTGAAGCGATGGTGCGCAGGAAGGCCCGCTCTTCGGCGTAGGCGATCCGGCTAATGCGGTCAAAGTCCGTCGCCACGATGGGGTAGACGCCCTTCATGGCATCGCGTGAGGCGGGGAGCAGGTCGGGCAGGCAGGCCTTTTCGACACCGAGCAGGCGCATGGAACGCACGGCGCGGCGGATCAGGCGGCGCAGGACGTAGCCGCGGCCCTCGTTGGACGGGGTCACGCCGTCGGCGATCAGCATCAGGGCCGAACGGATGTGATCACCGACAACGCGCATGCGGACGTCGTCCGTGTGGTGCGGATCCTCAGGTGTTTCGGCCGACGTGTACTCCCGGCCCGACAGCTCAGCAGCCCTGTCGATCACAGGCCGGACCTGGTCGGTCTCGTACATGTTCTCCACGCCCTGCAGGATCATCGCGAGGCGCTCCATGCCGAGGCCGGTATCGATGTTCTTCTTAGGCAGCTCGCCGACGACGTCGAAGTCGTCCTTCGAACGGACGTTGTCGATCTGGTACTGCATAAACACCAGGTTCCAGATTTCAACGTAGCGGTTTTCGTCGGCGATGGGACCGCCCTCGACGCCGTAGGCAGGGCCCCGGTCGTAGTAGATCTCCGAGCAGGGCCCTGCCGGGCCCGGCTGGCCGGTGTGCCAGTAGTTGTCGGCCTTGCCCATGCGCTGGATGCGCTCGGACGGGACGCCGGTGTTCGTCAGCCACAGCTCCTTGGCTTCGTCGTCCTCTTCGTAGACAGTCACCCACAGCAGTTCCGGCGGAAGGCCGTAGCCGCCGTCGTCCACGCTCGTGGTGAGCAGCTCCCAGGCGTACTTGATGGCGTCTTCCTTGAAGTAATCACCGAAGGAGAAGTTGCCGCACATCTGGAAGAAGGTCCCGTGGCGGGCGGTCTTGCCCACTTCCTCGATGTCACCAGTGCGGATGCACTTCTGGACGCTGGTGGCCCGGGCGAAAGGGGCTTCCTCGCGGGCCGTCAGGTAAGGGATGAACGGAACCATGCCGGCCACGGTGAACAGGAGGGAGGGGTCGCTGGAGACCAGCGAGGCGGAGGGAACCGCGGTGTGTCCTTTGCTGACAAAAAAGTCCACCCAGCGCTTTGTGATCTCCTGCGACTTCATGAGCTGATTACATACCCTTCTCGGTTCACGCGTTGTGACACGCATGACTTATTTGATTCAGACGGCAGTGCCGGCACGCGGCGGCTGCTGGTTTAATTCTCGCGCGTTTTGCGCGCGCGTTCAGCGGCGGGCTACGTCCTGGGAATCGATCCCGAGGGCGGCCCGAAGGTCCGTCTCGCGCTCATGCATTCCGGCACGCACGGCATCGGCGAAGTCGTATACGCCGTCAGCCAGCCGGCCCACCGCGCGGTTCAGGCCCGCGGGCCCCAGGTTGGACTGGGCTTCGCTGATCTTGCGGAACGCGATGACACCGATGGCCACGCCGATTCCCATCCAGACAAATCGTTTCATTTCAGTTCTCCGGTGGCTTAGCGGCTGCGGCGGCCGGGTGCGGGCTTCTTGCGGTTGGCGAGTGCTGAACGCACGCCGTAGCTGAAGGCCGCCACCTTGATCAGCGGTGAACCGACCGTCGCCGCTACGAGTGATGACAACGCGGAAAGGTTTGCCGACGCATCCGAAACGTTGGAGGCGATGCCATCCACTTTCTTCAACTGCTGGTTGGTGGTGGTCACAGTCGCGGTGACTTCGTCCATCAGGGGCGTGGCGCCATCGCTGAGGGAGCGGATGGAGGTCCGAATTTCCTCCAGCACACTGCCGAGCTTCAGGATGGGCACGGCGAGCAGCAGCACCAGGAGCGCGAACACCCCGGCTGCGATCAGGCCGGCAATATCGCCACCAGACATAGACGTTCATCTCCTTGAAACTGACGTGGATTTTTTACCTCTGCGTACGCTGCGTTGATGCGTTCCGCAGATGTCCCCCAAGTACCTTACATACAAAGAAGCCCGTGGCGCTTGCCACGGGCTTCTTTGGATACGCTGCTGGGATTTAGCGTGCGTAGAATTCGACGACGAGCTGCTCTTCGCAGGTTACGGGAACCTCGGAGCGCTTCGGGCGACGGACCAGGCGGGCCTGAAGGGCGTCAAGCTTGACGTCCAGGTAGGCCGGAACCTGGGGCAGGACGTCGCGGTGTGCGCCGGCTGCTGCAACCTGGAGCGGAACCATGGTTTCGCTGCGGGTGTGGACGTGGACAAGCTGGCCTTCGCTGACGCGGAAGGACGGGCGGTCAACGCGGATGCCGTCAACCATGATGTGGCGGTGCACAACGAGCTGGCGGGCCTGGGCGATGGTGCGGGCGAAGCCGGCACGCAGCACGAGGGCGTCCAGACGCATTTCGAGCAGTTCGATCAGGTTTTCACCGGTCAGGCCCTTGGTGCGGCGGGCTTCTTCGAAGGCGCGGGTCATCTGGGCTTCGCGGATGCCGTACTGGGCGCGCAGACGCTGCTTTTCGCGCAGACGTACGGCGTAGTCGGAGTCCTGCTTCTTGCGGGCACGGCCATGCTCACCGGGGCCGTACGGGCGGCGCTCCATGTACTTGGCGGCCTTGGGGGTCAGAGCAATGCCGAGTGCACGCGAGAGGCGTGCTGTACGGCGAGCACGAGTGTTGTTAGCCACTTGTGTCCTTCCAATATCTGCGGTGTGTCAGTGTTACTGGCCTCCATAATGGAGAGCATCGGCCAACCGCTGCCTTTTGCTACTGGGCACAGGGCTACCCCAACGAAACAGCAGAAATACTGAAGGATGGGGAGATTGCGTCCGCGCCTTGCCAGACAACGAACAATCTTAGCAGGATTCGGCTGCATTCCCACACTCCGGCCGCCGCGCCCCCGGTCACTCCCGCGGCGTCACTGCCCGGTCACTCCACCGACGACGCGGGGTCAGTTGCCGCGGATGATCTTGCGCAGGCGCTCGAGGCGCACGGCGATGTCCCGTTCCGCGCCGTTGGCGGTGGGCTCGTAGTAATCCCGGCCCACCAGGTCATCCGGCGGGTACTGCTGGCTCGCCACGGAATGGGGCGCATCGTGGGCGTACTTGTAGCCGAGCCCGTGGCCCAGCTGCTTGGAGCCCGGGTAGTGCGCATCACGCAGGTGCGCCGGGATCCCGTTGCCCAGGCCGGCACGGACATCCGCGACGGCCTTGTTGATTCCCATGTACGCCGCATTGGATTTCGGCGCGGTGGCCAGATGGACCACGGCCTCGGCCAGGACGATCCGACCCTCGGGCATGCCGATCAGCTGGACTGCCTGGGCGGCGGCGACCGCCGTCTGCAGCGCCGTGGGGTCCGCCATTCCCACGTCTTCGGCCGCGGAAATCACGATACGCCGGGCGATGAACCTCGGGTCCTCCCCTGCCTCCAGCATTCTGGCCAGGTAGTGCAGTGCGGCGTCGACGTCGGAGCCACGGACAGATTTGATGAAGGCGCTGGCGACGTCGTAGTGCTGGTCCCCGGCGCGGTCGTAGCGCACGGCAGCCACATCCAGGGCGCGTTCGGTGTGCTTGAGTTCCACGGTGATCAGCGAGTCGGCAGCGGCGTCGTCCGCATCGCCGAAGGCCACGCCTGCTGCGGCTTCGAGGGCGGTCAAGGCTCGCCGGGCGTCGCCGCCCGCGAGCCGGACGAGGTGCGCCAGGGCCTCGGCGGTGAGCTCCACCTTCCCGTTCAGGCCGCGCTCGTCCGCCACGGCGCGCTGCAGGAGCCCTTCAATGTCCGCCTCCGTCAGCGGTTTCAGGGTGAGCAGGAGGGAGCGGGACAGCAGTGGCGAGACCACCGAAAAGGACGGGTTTTCGGTGGTTGCTGCTACGAGCACCACCCAGCGGTTTTCGACGCCGGGCAGCAGGGCATCCTGCTGGGCCTTGTTGAAGCGGTGGATCTCGTCGAGGAAAAGCACAGTGGTGGTCTTGTACAGGTCCCGCGCTGTCAGGGCTTCGTCCATGACCCGCCGGACGTCCTTGACACCCGCGGTGATGGCGGACAGCTCCACGAACTTGCGCCCCTTGCCCTTGGCGATCACGTGTGCGAGCGTGGTTTTTCCGGTCCCCGGCGGTCCCCAGAGGATCAGTGAGCTGGGCCCCGCGGGGCCCAGGGCATCAGTGCCGGCCGCCAGCTGCCGCAACGGCGATCCCTGCCCCAGCAGGTGCTGTTGGCCCACCACGTCATCCAGGGTGCGTGGCCGCATCCGGACGGCCAAGGGACTGCGGGGCGCGGCGGTACGGCCGGACGACGACGGTTCGTCAGTGTCGTCGTCGTCATTGCCATGCCCTTGGGCGAAGAGATCATCCACATAGATAGGCTACTCATTAGTTCACTGCCCCACTTCCGCCCTCGATTTTCCGTCCGCCACCCAAGGGATCCCGCCATGAGCGCACGCAATACCCCCGGCGCCGGCCGGCCGGGGTCAGTCAGGACCGCGTTTGTGTCAGGCGAACGCCTGACCGGCTGGGCGGAACGCTTCGGTGCCTCGCACGGCGGCTTCCGGATCAGCGATGACGACGACGGCGTGCGGCTGCTGGCGGCCGACGGCACCACTGCGCTGCTCCAGGCCCCCTGGCCACCTGACGGACGGCCTGGACGCGGCGCTGATCCGCTGGAGCGCCTGGCCTCCGTCGCCGCCCAGCCACGGACCGCTGGCCTGGTGCTTGTGCGGCGCGGCGGCTATGCGGTGGGCGTGGCCCGGGAAGGCATCCTGCTCGCGTCCAAGGCAGGGTCACGCTACGTGCAGTCCCGTACCGCGGCCGGCGGCCAGTCCCAGCAGCGGTTCGCACGGCGCCGGGCTAACCAGGCTGATGAGCTGGTGGAGAAAGTGGCGGCCCACGCCGCAGCGGTCTTCGGCGGCCAGCCGATCGAGTACCTGGCGCCCGGCGGGGACCGGACCCTTGCGGGACTGGTCATGGACCACCCTGCCATGAAGCTGTATGCCTCAGTCCCCCGGCTGGACTTCCTGGATGTGCCTGATCCCAAAGGCTCGGTGCTGCGGAAGGCCGCCGCGGATGCCTGCGCCGTCCGGATACAGGTGGCGGACGCGCCGCCATAGATACCCACAACCGGCCGTCCGTGATCACCGTGCACCCGAACGCCGGCTACGACTCAGCCAAGACCCGCGGCCTGCTCGACGAACTCAGCTGCGAGGCCGAGGTCGCCACCAAGGGCAACGAACCTCAATCTCGGGGTGGTACTCCGTGACCCACTTGGCCATCCGACGCTTCCGTCCCGCGATGAACTCCAGCGTGGCATCCCGGTACGTCACGTACTCCTCGGTCGTGGCCGGTGCCCCGGAACACCGATCCGTTCACCCTCGTGACCCAACCCTCGTGCCTTGTTCATGGTGGGTTGGTCCTTCGTCCTGACGGGCCGTTTGGGGAGGTCATCGGCAATCTCATGGCGTCCCGGACGGACCGGGCCACATCGTGAGCGACTGAAGCGCCATTAGATGGGCAAACCGCCTGCTCTCTCGGACCCAAGGATAAAAGTAGTGCCAGCGCACAAGACAGGTACCGACTACCGGTGACCGGAGGTTTGCCTGGTGCATAAACTCCGGATTCAGCCGTTATGTCGGCACGAACGCGACACAACAAACTTCGCTCCCCACATGCAGGAGGACCTGATGCGGTTCATAACAGGATTGTCCCGGCGACACCGGGGGCGGCGTCCCGCCCCGAGCAAGAAACAACTGGGCACCGGCACACGCCGGTTCCGCCGCGGTACATCCGTTTCCCTCCTGTTCCGACGGCGGGCGGCCATCAGCATGATCCTGGCGGCGCTCATGCTGGTCGGCAATATCCCCGCAACCGCTGCAGGCACGGTGACCTCCACGTTCCCGGTCGGGTCGCTTCCGGCAGGTGTTGCGTTCACCCCGGACGGGTCGACAGCGTACGTCACCAACTCCGGCTCTTCCACGGTGTCGGTCGTCGATGTGGCATCGGGCACGGTGACCTCCACGATCCAGGTCTCGGCTACCCCACGGGGTGTTGCGTTCACCCCGGACGGGTCGACAGCCTACGTCACCAACACCGGCTCGGACACGGTGTCGGCCATCGATGTGGCGTCGGGCACGGTGACTTCCACGATCCCGGCCGGGCCGCATCCGGTCGGTGTTGCGTTCACCCCGGACGGGTCGAGGGCCTACGTCACGCAGTCCGACTCGGTGTCGGTTATCGATGTGGCGTCAGGCACCTTGACCTCCACGATCACGGTCGGGTCGGGTCCGAACGGTGTTGCGTTCACCCCGGACGGGTCGACAGCCTACGTCACCAACACCGCTTCCGACACGGTGTCGGTCATCACTGTGGCGTCAGGCACGGTGACCTCCACGATCACGGTCGGGTCGGAACCGGTGGGTGTTGCGTTCACCCCGGACGGGTCGAGGGCCTACGTCACCGACAACGGTTTCAGAACGGTGTCGGTCATCGATGTGGCGTCGGGCACGGTGACCTCCACGATCACGGTCGGGTCGCATCCGTACGGTGTTGCGTTCACCCCGGACGGGTCGACAGCCTACGTCACCAACGACGGTTCCGACACCGTGTCGGTCATCGATGTGGCGTCGGGCACGGTGACCTCCACGATCCCGGCCGGGTCGAATCCGGCCGTTGTTGCGGTCACCCCGAACGGATCGACAGCCTACGTCACCAACTACAGCTCCAACACGGTGTCGGTCATCACCGTGAACCCGGTACCCCCGGTGTTCACCGCGGACACACCCCCGACCAAAGCGACCACGCGTGCTGCCTACAGCTACACGTTCACCGCCACGGGGGACCCGGCCCCCACGTTCTACGTGTCCTCCGGTGCACTGCCCGCAGGGCTGAGCCTGGACTCCAGCACGGGGGTCCTTTCCGGGACCCCGACCAAGGCCGGCAAGGCAACGTTTACGGTGGCTGCCACCAACGGCGTCAGCCCCGACGCGGCCACCCCGCCCATCACGATCACCGTGACCAAGGGCAAGATCCGCTGAGCATGAAGATTTCTGGCTTGACGGATCGTTCATGCATGTCTGAGGGACGCTGATGATCGCCGGCAGCTCCACGGACGTCAGCAGCCGGTCAGGTGCCGCTTCGGCCGTTCTTGCCGGTAGAGGTAGCGGCCGGTTTCCTGGAATCCCGCGTTGGCATAGAGCTGCTGGGCACCGAAATTCGCTGCGGTGACCAGCAGCCAGTAGCCGGCTAAGTGCCGGGCGGCACCTTCGTGCAAGAGTGCCTGCATGATCCGCAAAGCATGCCCGCACCGTCGGACGTCCGGGCGGGTGGCCATGCAGTACAGCCCGCCCCAGCTGCCTCCCGCCTCCCCGGCGGGAGGCAGAGCGAGCCGTCCGACGGCGGCGGGGACGCCGTCGTCGGACCTCACCAGGGCGTACACCGACGGGCAGCCTGCCAGGATGCTGCGTGCGGTCTCCCGCTCCCCCGGGCCGCCACAGCCATCGACGCTCCACCACAGCTCCAGCCACTCATCGCTGGGGACCGTGGAGATTTCGACGCCGGGAACGGCCACCGCAGGGTGGGTCACGTCAGGATCTGTTCCGGTACTCCGGCACATCACCAGCGTTTCGGACTGCCGGGTGAAGCCTTCCCCGTCAAGGAAGGCGTTCAGTCCGGTCGAGCGGGGATCATCGAAGACCTGGAAAATCAGCGGCAGGCGCCGGCCGCGGTACCAGAGCCGAGCCGCACGCAAGGCTTCGTGCTGCTGGCGTGTATCGCCCTCAGGCCTCTGCGGCCACACCGAATTGGCGCGCTGGGTCACGCCGGAGGCTGCACGAAGCACCCAGCCGTCGGATTCCTCGCGGTCCGGCGCCGGCCAGGCGGCATCCATCAGCGCCTCAAGCCCAGGCAGGCCCAGGGCTGGTGCAGGACGTGAAACTGTCATGGCGTACCACTCTTCCAACGCGAAAGGCCCCCCGGTTGGCCGGGGAGCCTCTCGACTGCGCTCTTGGACTACTCGGCCTTTTTAGGCTCTTCGGTTTTCGCCTGGGGCTTGAAGTCCACGCCGGCTTCCTTGCGCTGCTGCGCCGTGATCGGCGCGGGGGCCTGGGTCAGCGGATCGTATCCGTTGCCGGTCTTCGGGAAGGCAATGACGTCGCGGATGGACTCAACGCCCGCCAGCAATGCCACCACACGGTCCCAGCCGAACGCGATGCCGCCGTGCGGAGGAGCGCCGAACTTGAAGCCTTCCAGCAGGAAGCCGAACTTGGTCTGGGCGTCTGCCTTGTCCAGCCCCATCAGTTCGAAGACGCGTTCCTGGACGTCACGCTCGTGGATACGGATGGAGCCGCCGCCGATTTCATTGCCGTTGCAGACGATGTCGTAGGCGTAGGACAAGGCCGATTCCGGGTCCTTGTCGAACGTGTCCATGAACTCGGGCTTGGGCGAGGTGAAGGCGTGGTGGACGGCCGTCCACTTTCCGGCGCCAACAGCCACATCGCCGGACGCCACCGCTGCGGCGGCCGGTTCGAACATGGGGGCGTCAACCACCCAGCAGAAGGCCCAGGCGCTGGGGTCGATCAGGCCGGTGCGGTGGCCGATCTCAACGCGTGCAGCGCCCAGGAGGGCGCGGGCCGCCGACTTCTCACCGGCGGCGAAGAAGATGCAGTCGCCCGGCTTGGCGCCCACTGCGTCGGCGAGGCCGGCACGCTCGGTTTCGTTCAGGTTCTTGGCAACCGGGCCGGCCAGTTCGCCGTCTTCTTTGAAGAGCACGTAGGCCAGGCCCTTGTGGCCGCGCTGCTTGGCGAATTCCTGCCAGCCGTCCAGGGTGCGCCGCGGCTGGGAAGCGCCGCCGGGCATCACCACGGCGCCGACATACGGGGCCTTGAAGACGCCGAAGCCGGTGTCCTTGAAGAATTCGGTGAGCTCAGTCAGCTCCACGCCGAAGCGGAGATCGGGCTTGTCCGAGCCATAGCGCGCCATGGCGTCGGCGTACGTGATGCGCTGGATGGGTGTCGGGATCTCGACGTCGATCAGCTTCCACAGCGCCTTGACGATGTTTTCGCCCAGGGCAATGATGTCGTCCTGGTCCACGAAGCTGGCTTCGATGTCCAGCTGGGTGAATTCGGGCTGGCGGTCGGCGCGGAAGTCCTCGTCGCGGTAGCAGCGCGCGATCTGGTAGTACTTCTCGAAACCGCCCACCTGCAGGAGCTGCTTGAAAAGCTGCGGGGACTGCGGCAGTGCGTACCAGGAACCCGGCGCCAGGCGGGCGGGGACGACGAAGTCGCGGGCGCCTTCCGGCGTCGAACGCGTCAGCGTGGGGGTCTCGATCTCGACAAAACCGTCTTGGTGGAGCAGCTCGCGGGCAATCCGGTTGGCTTCGGAACGCAGCCGGAGGTTGCGCGCGGGGCCGGGGCGGCGCAGGTCGAGGTAGCGGTGCTTCAGGCGGGCTTCCTCACCGACTTCCACGTGTTCGTCGATCTGGAACGGCAGCGGATCGGAGGTGTTGAGGATAACCACCTTGTCCGCCATGACCTCGATGGCGCCGGTGGCGAGGGCGGGGTTTTCGTTGCCCTCGGGGCGCTGGGAGACGGTGCCGGTGATCTGCAGGACGTACTCGTTGCGCAGACCGTGGAAGACCTCTTCCTCACGGACCACAACCTGGGCCACGCCGGACGCATCGCGCAGATCCACGAATGCAACACCACCGTGATCACGACGGCGGCCCACCCAGCCGGCCAGGGTTACGGTTTGTCCAATGTGCTCGGAGCGAAGGGATCCGAGGTCATGTGTGCGCAGCACAGCACGCCTTTCTGAAGACGACAGCAGGAAATCAAAAGATAAAAGTGCATAGGATCGTTCCGGGAACAATCCCGTCTGAGTTTACCCGCTGGAAAGGCCCGCCTCCCCCATGCCCGAACACCAGCAGCTTCAACGGAGGCTCGGCGTGTTTGACGCCACGTCCATCGGACTGGGCTCCATGCTCGGGGCCGGCGTTTTTGTGGTCTTCGCCCCCGCCGCCGGCCTGGCCGGAAATTTCCTGGTCCTGTCGGTCCTGATCGCGGGTGCCGTGGCCTACTGCAACGCGGTGGCCTCCGCGGAACTGGCCGCACGGTATCCGGCCAGCGGCGGAACGTACGTGTACGGCCGGAAGCGCCTGGGGGAATGGCCCGGTTTCCTGGCCGGCTGGGGATTTGTCAGCGGCAAGACGGCCTCCTGCGCCGCCATGGCCCTGACGTTCGGCCACTACGTGTCACCGGGCTACGCGGTGCCGGTTGCCATCGCTGCGGTGGTGGCACTGACCGCTGTGAACCTGTTTGGCATTACCCGCACAGCATTCCTGACCAGGCTCCTGCTGTGCGGTGTGCTGGCCACCCTGGTGTTTGTTGCCGCTGCCGCCATCGTGGGGCCGCATCCTGCGGACTTTTCGGCAGGCGGAACGTCCGACCGCGGAGCTGCCGCCGGCGATGTTCTTGCCGACCTGGGCGGTGTGCTGCCGGCCGCCGGCCTGATGTTCTTCGCCTTCGCAGGGTACGCCCGCATCGCCACCCTCGGAGAGGAAGTCAAGGACCCGGCCAGGACCATTCCGCGTGCGATCCTGGCGGCCCTCGCCGGCGCCTTCACCATCTACGTGACGTTGGCGCTGCTGCTCCAAAACCACATGACCGAAGGCAGGCTGGCCGCCACCACGGCCCCGCTGCTGGACGCTGTGGTGAATTCGCAGCTGGCCGCCGGTGCGCCGGTTGTCCAGGCCGGCGCGGCAGCGGCGTGCCTGGGCGCGTTGCTGGCGCTCATCACCGGCGTGGGCCGCACCACGTTGGCCATGGCGCGGGAACGCGATCTGCCGGCGCCCCTGGCGCTCGTGGGCGGCAAGCACACGGTGCCGTTCGTGGCGGAACTGGCGGTGGCCGCCGTCGTGATTTTCCTGATCCTGACCACTGACGTGATGACGGTGGTGGGGTTCTCCAGCTTCGGTGTGCTCATCTACTACGCGGTGACGAACGCCGCCGCGTACACCCTCGAGGAGCACCCGGCCCACGGCCCACGGTGGCTCAATGTGGCCGGCTTTATCAGCTGCCTGCTGCTGGCTTTCACACTGCCGCCCGCTTCAGTGCTGGGGATGGCCGCCGTGCTGGCCGTCGGCGCGGCCGGCCGGTTCGTGGTGCTTCGGTTCCGCCGCTAGCCGAACCGTCAGGCGCAAGCCACGCCGTCGTGGAGCACTTTGGGGCATAAACCCAGTGAAACAGACCTCGAGCGCGGTGAGTCCGTGTCGAAGTGCCCCGTTTCGGCGCCGCTGGGCTCCATCGCCTTCGGTGTCAGGCCGGCTGGGCTGCTGCCGCCGGCACCTGGACTGTTGTGACCCGGACGTTAAGGTCTTCCGACGGCGGCGTCCAGGTTGCGGGATCGGCGTCGGCCTGCTCGCCGGACCGGATGTCCTTGACCTGGTGCTTGCCGTCGTCGTCGGTGAACCAGACGAACGGGATCCCGCGGCGGTCCGCGAATTTGATCTGCTTCCCGAACTTCTCGGCCTTGGCAGCGACTTCGGTGGCGATGCCCCGGCTGCGGAGCTGGGCGGCAACGTCCTGCGCGGCACCCCAGCTGTCGTCAGTGGTGAGCGCCACCAGCACGGCGGTGGGCACCGAACGGGAGGCCTTGGCCAGGTCCTGGCTCAGGATGCGCGACACCAGCCGGGTCACACCGATGGAGAGGCCGACGCCGGGGAACTTGCGGTTGCCCTTGCTCGCCAACGCGTCGTAGCGGCCGCCGGAACAGATGGAACCGAGCTGTTCGTGGCCCACCAGGACCGTCTCCACCACCGTGCCGGTGTAGTAATCCAGGCCGCGGGCGATGCTGAGATCGGCAAGAACCTTGCCCGGCGCGCGCTGCACGGCCGCCTCGATCACCTGTTCCAGCTCATTCAGGCCCTCCTCGAGGAGGGCGTTCGTCACACCGAGCGCTCGGACCTGCGCCACAAACGAGGTGTCCTCGGTACGGATTCCTGCCAGCTTCAGCGCTGCCTGCGCCTGGTCATCAGTAGCACCCAGTTCGGTCTTGAGCAGCTCTGCGACCTTGGCTGCGCCGATCTTTTCCAGCTTGTCGATGCTGCGGAGCACGCCGGCGGTGTCATCCAGGCCGATGCCGCGGTAGAAGCCTTCGGCAAGCTTTCGGTTGTTGATCCGGAGGCGGAAGTCCGGAATCGGCAGTGCGCTCAAGGCTTCGGCAATGACCAGGGCAATCTCCACGTCATAGCGGAACGGCAGCTCCCCGTCGCCCACCACGTCGATGTCTGCCTGGGTGAATTCGCGGGCCCGGCCTTCCTGCGGGCGCTCCCCGCGCCAGACTTTCTGGATCTGGTAGCGCCGGAACGGGAACGCCAGGTACCCGGCGTTCTCAACGACGTACCGTGCAAAAGGCACCGTGAGGTCGAAGTGGAGCGCGAGGGCGTTGGGGTCGGCTTTGCCGGCCTTGCCCGCGTCGGAGGTGTCGGCGTCGTCGTCCTGAAGGCGACTGAGGCCGTAGACCTCCTTATCAATCTCCCCCTTGCGCAGCAGCTGGCCCACGGTTTCCACGGCACGGGTCTCGATGGACGCGAAGCCGTGCAGCTCAAAGACCCTGCGAAGGGTGTCCAGCACGTGCAGCTCCACCAGCCGTTCCTCGGGAAGCCACTCGGGGAATCCGGACAGGGAGGCTGTGCGTGCCATTGTGGATGTTCTCCTCTTGATGAAGGAAGCCTGGGACTTTGCCCGGCATTCCGCCCGAAACGGGCGGGGCACGGCGGCAGTCCGGCAACTCATGCATAAACTATGTGCGGCAGTCAGTTTATGCGTCATCCGCCGGCATCTCTAATACGGCGGCCGGCACCGCAACGCTGCCGGCAGACAACCGCCTCCGGATTCATTTCCTACCGGATGCGGCCCGATACAAGGAGGACCAGTGGCGGCCAGTTCACGCAGCGCCCGCGAAGCCAAACGGCGCATCCAGCAGATGGAGGCAAAGCGCGAGCTGCGGCGGGACCAGGAGAAACGCCGCAAGCGCGACAACCTCATCGCAGCCTGCGCCGGAACCGCCGCCGTCCTGCTGGCTGTCGTGCTTCAGTTCACCGTCTTTGCCGGCAATCCCACTGAACAGGAATTCGCCGCCGCGGAGGCTGGCCTGACCAGCCCAACCGACTCCCCCACGCCTTCCGCGCCCGCCACGAACGGCGCGAACATCCCGGCCCCGGACACTGCCGCCGGGAAGGTGTTCACCGGTGAACTGGCACTGAACGGGAACGTGCTCGGCGTCGAAATCGACGGTACCAAGGCACCCCAGGCTGCCGCGGTCTTCAAAGCACTGACGGACGAGGGGTTCTACAACGGCAGCGCGTGTCACCGGCTGACCACGGGCGAAACCTTCGGACTCCTGCAGTGCGGTGGCGCCACCGCTGCTGCCGACCCCGAGTACACGTGGGGTCCCCTCGAAAACACCCCGGTAGACAACATCTACCCTGCGGGCACGATTGCCATAGCCCGGTCCGGCGACAACGCCTACGGCAATGGCAAGCAGTTCTTTGTGGTCTACAAAGACACGGTGATTCCCGCCGACTCTGCCGGGGGCTATACGGTGGTGGGCAAGGTGACCTCTGGAATGGAAGCAGTCAATGCCATTGCCGCCGCGGGAATCAAGCCCGGCTCCAGCGCATCGGACGGCGCACCTGTGCAACCAGTCACGATAGACTCAGTTTCTCTGAAGTAGGAAGCCAGGCCCTTACGGCCGCGGTGCAGTACGTGAGTATTTCCCTCCAAGCGAAAGACTTTTAGCGGTGACAGACAGTCAGAAATCCGACGAAACAGCAGCAGACCTGACCGAGGTAACGGCCCCCGTGGCTGACCAGGCAGACGCTGTCCAGGCAACCGCCGAACAGGCCACGGTTGACGAAACCGTGGCCGAAGCGGTCGTGGACCCCGAGGGCGTGGCCGTCCAGGCCGAAGATGCCGAGGCCGCAGGGACCCCGGTGGAACGTACCGAGGTCCCGGCCGCCCCGGTTGAAGAGAACGCGGCCGGTAGCGAGAGCGCGGCTGAAGAAGCCCCGGCTCCGGTGCCTGCTCCGGCACCTCGACCCGCCCCGTCACCGGCAGCCTTCGCTGCCCGGCCCAAGCCGGCAGCGGCAGCCGCACCTGTGGCAGCACCGGCACCTGTCGCTTCCGCGACTTCGCTGGCGGAAGCTGCAAAGTGGGGCCGTGTCGAGGGCGACGGCCACGTATTCCTGACGATCGACGGCGACGAGCACCCGGTGGGCCAGTACCCGGGCGTCAGCAATGACGAAGCCCTTGCCTACTTCGCGCGGAAGCATGACGACATCGTTGCGCAGGTCCTGCTCCTGGAGCAGCGCATCAGCTCCAAGGCGCCCAGCACCGACATGCAGAAGACCGTCACGCACCTGCGCGAGCAGCTGGCGGAGCGGAACATGGTGGGAGACCTCCGTTCCACCGAAGCACGGCTCGACGCTGTTTCTGTGCAGATCGCAGAACTCGAAAAGGCAGAGAAGGCAGAACACGACGCCGTTCGCTCCGCCGAGCTCGCGGCCCGCGAGGCCATCGTGGCCGAAGCCGAAGAGATCTCGGGGCAGGATCCAGCACAGATCCAATGGAAGACCTCCAGCGCCCGGATGAACGAACTTTTTGAAAGCTGGAAGACAGCCCAGAAGGGCGGCATCCGGCTTGGCCGCAGCAACGAGGACGCCTTGTGGAAGCGGTTCCGTGCCGCCCGGACCGTCTTCGACCGTCACCGCCGCGCCTACTTCTCCCAGCTGGACAGCACCAACTCGGCCGCAAAATCGGCCAAGGAGAAGCTCATCGCCGAAGCCGAGGCCCTGTCCTCATCCACCGACTGGGGCTTCGCCGCCGGAGAATACCGCCGGCTCATGGATGAATGGAAGGCCTCACCGCGCGCCAGCCGCAAGGATGACGACGCCCTCTGGGCCCGTTTCCGTGCCGCCCAGGACGTGTTCTTCACGCACCGGCAGGCAGCCAACGAGGAGATCGACCAGGAATACGCCGCCAACCTCACGGTGAAGGAAGCGCTCCTCGTCGAAGCGAACAGCATTCTGCCGGTCAAGGACCTGGCCGCGGCCAAGAAGGCGCTCCAGTCTGTCCGGGACCGCTGGGAAGAAGCCGGCAAGGTGCCCCGCGCCGACATGGGCCGCATCGAAGCCGGCCTCCGCAAGGTGGAGGACGCTGTCCGCAACGCCGAAGAGGAAAACTGGCAACGCTCCAACCCTGAGACGAAGGCCCGCACCAACAGCGCCCTGTCGCAGCTGGAAGCAGCCATTTCCGGCCTGCAGGACGACCTCGCCAAGGCCGAGAAAGCCGGCGACCAGCGCAAGATCAAGGGAGCCCGCGAAGCCCTCGAGGCGAGGCAGGCCTGGTTGGACCAGATCCAGCGCTCGGCCAGCGAGCTTTCCTAGGTATTAGTTTGTGGGACGCCTTCAACAGGCGTCTGTCGGAGGACGCACAGGCCCGGTCCCGGTTATCCACATAACCGGGACCGGGCCTGTTCGCGTTAAGGGAAGACGCGGCAGGATGGGGGGATGGCCACCTCCCCACCACCCCAATACCCCGACCTGTATTCGCCGGGCAAGCCTTTCGCGTGGCCCGAACTACAGTCGCTGGCAGCGGACGGTGTCCTGGCGCAGTTCCACCAGCACGGCTTCACGTTGCCGGATGCTCCCGCGTCACCCCAGGTGCGGGCCAGAACGGTGGCCAACGCGGTTCCGGCGGCCGTCAGGCAACGCGTGGTGGCCGGGCGGATGACGGCGGCCTGGATCTACGGCTGTGCGGCTGAACCGGACCGGCTGGCCTTGCTTGTGGATGCGAAGCGGCGGATTTCGAGCCTCCGCAACACCAGGGGCTGCACGCTCCATGAGGTCCGGCTTGGTCCGTTCGACGTTCTCAGCATGGGCGGCCTGATGGTGTCGAGTCCACTCCGCACCGCCGTCGACATCGCCCTGCATGTCGACGCCCACCGGGCCCTGCCAGCGCTGGCGGGGTTGCTGGCCCGCCCGGAGCGGGACGTGCGGCTGCGTCTGCTGATCCTGGCCATTGAGGCCAGCCCGCGGGTCCCCCACAAACGGGCCGCACTGGAAAAGCTGGCCTTGCTAGCTCCGGCGCTTGTTACCGGTGGTCCGGTAGACGTCGAACACGCCGTCGATGCGCCGCACGGCACTGAGGACGTGGCTGAGGTATTTGGGGTCGCCCATCTCGAAGGCGAACCTGGAGATGGCCACCCTGTCGGTGGAGGTGTTCACGCTGGCCGCCAGAATGTTGACGTGGTTCTCGGACAGAACCCGCGTGACGTCGGAGAGCAGGGACTTCCGGTCCAGCGCCTCAACCTGGATCTCCACCAGGAAAACACTTGACTGGGTGGGTGCCCAGTCCACCTCGACAATCCTGTCGGGCTGGTCCCGGAGATCCGAAATGTTGGTACAGTCCGTGCGGTGTACCGAAACCCCGGAGCCGCGGGTGACAAAGCCGAGAATCGGATCCGGCGGAACGGGCGTACAACAGCGCGCCAGCTTCACCCAGACATCGCCAACGCCGCGCACCACCACGCCGGAATCGGAGAACTTGGTTTTGGCCACCTGCGTGGGGATGCTGACTTCAGTGATGTCGTCGTCAGTGCTCTCGTTGCCGCCCAGGCTTTCAACGAGTTTCTCCATGACCGACTGCGCTGACGTATGACCGTCTCCCACGCCGGCGTAGAGGCCCGAGATGTCGACGTACTTGAACTCGGCGGCTACCGCCGCGAGGGCTTCGTGCGTCATCAGGCGCTGCAGGGGCAGGTTCTGTTTGCGCATGGCGCGTGTCAGCAGTTCCTTGCCGCGGTCGATTGCCTCTTCGCGGCGTTCCTTGCTGAACCACTGGCGGATCTTGTTCCGCGCCCGCGCGCTCTTGACGAAATGCTGCCAGTCCTGGCTGGGCCCGGCACCTTCCGCCTTCGACGTAAAGATCTCAACCCAGTCGCCGTGGTTTAGTTCGCTGTTGAGCGGGACCAGCTTGCCGTTAACCCGTGCGCCGATGGTGCGGTGTCCCACCTCGGTGTGGACGGCGTACGCAAAATCCACCGGAGTCGATCCGGCGGGCAGTGCCATGACCTCGCCCTTGGGGGTAAAGACAAAGACTTCGCGGGCATTGATCTCAAACCGCAGGGAGTCCAGGAACTCACCGGGATCGGACGTTTCCTGCTGCCAGTCCACCAGGGACCTCAGCCAGCCCATGTCACCGTCGCGGGGGCTGCCCGGCCCGACAGCCGTACGGCTGGGCTGATCCTTGTACTTCCAGTGGGCGGCCACACCGTACTCAGCACGGCGGTGCATTTCGTGGGTCCTGATCTGGATCTCCACGGGCTTGCCGCCGGGTCCGATCACCGTGGTGTGCAGCGACTGGTACATATTGAACTTGGGCATGGCGATGTAGTCTTTGAACCGCCCCGGCAGCGGGTTCCAGCGCGAATGCATGGTGCCCAGGGCGGCGTAACAGTCCCGGACCGAATCGACGAGTACACGGACGCCCATGAGGTCGTTGATGTCGTCGAAATCCTTGTCCCGGACGATCATCTTCTGGTAGATCGAGTAATAGTGCTTCGGCCTGCCGGTAATGGTGGCCTTGATCCGGGCAGTACGGAGATCCTCAGTAATCTGGTCCCGGATGACGCCGAGGCTTTTCTCCCGTTCCGGGGTGCGGTCGCCCACCATCCGGACGATTTCCTCATAGACCTTTGGATAGAGGGCCGCGAAGGACAGGTCCTCCAACTCCCATTTGATGGTGTTCATACCCAGCCGGTGGGCCAGGGGCGCGAATATTTCCAGGGTTTCGCGGGCTTTTCGTGCCGATGACTCCGCGGAGACGAACCGCCAGGTCCTGGCGTTGTGGAGCCTGTCCGCGAGCTTGATCATCAGGACCCGGATGTCCTTGGCCATGGCCACAACCATCTTGCGGACGGTCTCGGACTGCGCGGCCTCACCAAAGCTGACCTTGTCCAGCTTGGTGACGCCGTCCACCAGCATGGCAACCTCAGGACCGAAGTCCCGCTTGAGGTCCGCCAGGGTGTAGGGAGTGTCCTCGACCGTGTCGTGCAGCAGGGCCGCGGCGAGTGTGGTGCCGCTGAGGCCCAGCTCAGCGAGGATGGTGGCTACGGCCACGGGGTGGGTGATGTACGGATCACCGCTCTTGCGCTTCTGGCCGCGGTGGCTCTGCTCGGCCACCTCGAAGGCGCGCTGGATGAGGTCAAAATCTTCTTTGGGGTTGTTCGCGCGGACGGTACGCAGCAGCGGCTCAAGAATGGGCGAATAGGTTGCCGTGCCGCGCCCGGTCAGCCGGGCCAGCCGGGAGCGGGTACGTTCGCGGCGTCCGGGAAATGTTGGGCGGGCGCCCGATTTGTCTACAGGAACAATCGGCGCCGGGCGTGCGGAAGCGGTCAGCCCGGTTTGAACTCCGTGGCCCGGGCTGTTATCCCCGCCTGCCGTTGGCACCGACGCCGAACGTTCTTCCAATGAAGCACCCCTCACGACTGTTTAATTACCTCAGTCTATTCCCCCGCCAGTTCACATATGTAACCGGCGCTTAAATGCGAAACGGGCCGGGCGACGTCGGTATTCCGATGCCGCCCGGCCCGTTGTGGTTCGAAAGGTCATGCCCCTGGGGGCGCAGCCGCTTCCTCGGTCTTGACGTTGTTCGCGGACCTGCGGTGTTCAACGCGTTTCGCCTGCTTCACCAGGTCAGGTTCGTTCTGGCGCAGCCAGGCATACATCGGTGCAGCAATGAATATGGTGGCCGCCGTGCCGATCAGGATTCCGACGAACAGTGCCAGGGACAAGTCGCGCAGCGTGCCTGCCCCCAGCAGGCCGGCACCGATGAACAGAATGGCGCCGACCGGCAGGATGGCCACCATCATGGTGTTGATGGAACGCACCAGGGTCTGGTTGACGGCGAGGTTGACTTCCTCACCGAAAGTGCGGCGGGTGGACGCATCAATGTCAGCAGTGTTTTCACGGATCTTGTCGAAGACCACCACCGTGTCATACAGCGAGTAGCTGAGCACCGTCAGGAACCCGATGATGGCAGACGGCGTTACCTCGAAATCGCTGAGGGCATATACGCCGGCAGTGATGAACATCGTCACCAGCATTCCAGCCATCGCGGACAGCGACATCTTCCACGTCCGGAAGTACAGCGCCATCAGCACTGCGGCCAGCGCCACAAAGACGATCAGGCCGATCAGGGCCTGCTTCGTGACATCCGCACCCCAGGTGGGTCCGATAAAGGTTGAGGTCACCTCGTTGTTGGTGACGCCGTAGGCCGAGGTGAGGCCTTCCTTGATCTTAAGGGTCTCGTCGTCCGTGAGCTTATCCGTCTGGATGCGCATGGTGGTACCGGCGACATTGGCCACACGCGGAACGCTGCCGGCCACAACATCTTCAACAACCTTTTCGCCCAGGGCCGAGTCGGTGCTCTGCACGTTGGAGACGGTGAACTCCGATCCGCCGCGGAATTCGATGCCGAGGTTGAAGCCGCCCTTGGCAACCGGGATGAGGATTGACAGTGCGACCGCCACCGAGGCGATGATGAACCACAGTTTCTTGGCACTGACGAAGTTGTAGGAGCGCTTCCCGGTGTAGAGCTCGTTGCCGAAATTGGCGAAGCTGCTGGACATTACTTGTTCTCCTTGGCTGCGCTCTTGGAGGAGCTGGTGAGCTGCTCCTGCTTTTCCGCGAGGCGGCGTTCTGCTATTGTCATGCGTCGTTCAGCCTCGGCGACCGCCCCGGTGTTCTTGGCCCGGACTACGGAAGGCTTGGCCTCAGGCGTGCGCAGGCGTCCGGCGCCACGGTAGAGCGGCAAAACTCCGAGCCGCTTGGGGTCAAGGCCGGAGAGCCGGTGGCCCTCCCCGAAGAACTTGGTGCGCGCCAGGACCTGCAGCGTGGGGTGCGTGAACATAAAGACCACGATGAGGTCGGCAATGGCCGTCAGACCCAGCGTGAAGGCGAACCCGCGGACGTTTCCAACGGCAACAAAGTAAAGCACCAGCGCGGCCAGCAGGTTCACGGCCTTGGATGCCAGGACAGTGCGCTTGGCCCGCTTCCAGCCGTTCTCCACCGCGGAGACAAGGCCACGGCCTTCGCGGAGTTCATCGCGGATACGTTCAAAGTAGACGATGAACGAGTCTGCGGTCTGGCCGATGGCGACGATGAGGCCAGCCACGCCGGCAAGGGAAAGCCGGTAGTTTTCAGTCCAGCCCAACAAGGCAATCGCCAGATAGGTGAGGACGCCGGCCACTACCAGCGAGGCAATTGTCACCAGGCCCAAGGCCCGGTACTGGAAGAGTGAGTACACCACCACGAGGAGCAAGCCAATGATGCCCGCGAGGAGGCCCATACGTAGCTGTTCGCCACCGAGGGTTGCGGAGATCTGCTGGTCGCTCTGGATTTCGAAGCTGATGGGGAGCGCGCCGAAGCGGAGCTGGTCCGAAAGGACCTTGGCGGTCTGTTCGGTGAAGCCGCCGGTGATCTGCGGACGTCCGTCGGTGATGACTGCCAGGGACCGCGGCGCGGAAATGACCTGGTCGTCCAGGACGATGGCGAACTGCGCCTTCGGGTCGTTGCCGGTCTCTCCGCCTGCTGCCACGTAGAACTGGTTCAGGCGTTCGGTGACCGACTTGAACTTGGCGGTGCCTTCAGCGTCGAACTGGATGTTGACGGCCCAGTCGTTGGTCACAGCGCCCTGCGCGCCTTGCTGGAGCTGGAAGGAGGACGTGACAATGTTGCCGCCCTTGACCTCCACCGGACCCAGGATGTATTTGATGGCCGGCGTGGTAGCAGTTGCCGGTTCACAGGTAACGAGGGGCTTGGTCGGATCGGAGGCTTCGGGGCTCTCCGGCGCAGGATTGTTGCAGTCCATGGTTTCGAACTGGCGGTAGATGTCCGCGGTGATCCAGTTGATGTCGCTGCCGTTGGCG
Source organism: Pseudarthrobacter humi (assembly GCF_024294965.1). Taxonomy (NCBI): domain Bacteria; kingdom Bacillati; phylum Actinomycetota; class Actinomycetes; order Micrococcales; family Micrococcaceae; genus Pseudarthrobacter; species Pseudarthrobacter humi. The sequence goes on along the minus strand of NZ_JANCLV010000013.1, from coordinate 8,919 downwards.
GGTTCTGCCGTGGGCTTCGGAAGCTGGTCTTCGGGGGTGAGGGATTCCGTGGGGACGGGCGCGCCGTCGCCGTTCAGCAATACCGGACGGAAGTTCATGTCCGCGGACGCCTGGATCAGGTCGCGGGTTTCCTTCGTGGGCGTGCCCGGAAGGCTCACCACGACGTTGCGGCCGGACTGCGTGCTGATTTCCGCTTCGGCAACACCTGAACCATCCACACGCTGGCGGATAATGGCTACGGCCTGGTTGAGCTGCTCTTCATTGATGTCCGAACCGCCCTCAACCTTGGGCGCCAGGATCATCTGGGTGCCACCCTCGAGGTCCAGTGCCAGCTTGGGCGCCCAGCTTGCCTGTCCGGCAAGGGTGCCGCCAGCCAGGACGGCGGTCAGTACGGCGAGGACTACACCGAGCCACACCAGTACCCTCAGGCCTGCGTTGTTAGGGCCAGTTCGTGCCATTGTGAATCTTTCTCTTATTTACGGAGGAACCACCGGCGGGAGCTATCAGTCCCACCGGCGGTCGTCCCCAGCCGTAGAGGTGTTGTCAGGCGGGCTGCCGTGCGGCGCGGACTAGATGTCCTTCTTGCCCTCGTCGTTGAGGCGCTTCGGGGTCTCGTCCGGGGATTCGGCGGATACCGTCGGGGTGGCGGCTTCTTCCGTGGTCAGGGTGGAGGCGTCATCCGGGACGGCCGGAGTTTCGGCTTCGATGGCCGGCTCTACGATCTTGGTCACGGACTGGCGGTGGACGGTGGCCAGGTTCCCGGGCGAGAGTTCCAGGACAACCTTGTTCTCGGCGTCGTCCATGGAGACAATCCGGCCAAAGAGTCCGAAGCTTGTCATGACCTCAACACCGGGCTCGAACTGGGACTGCAGCGTTGCCTGCTGCTCCTTGGTCTTCTTGTTGCGGCGGAACATCATGAAGATAAAGATTCCGAGCATTGCGAACAAGACGATGTTCATTGGATCCACAGGGAAGATTCCGTTCTGTACTGGCGTATCGGGTGTTTGGCAGCGTCCGCGTCGTTCCCCGTTGCAGAAGATGTGCCGGGCAGGCAACGGCTCCTCGGAGCCGCCGCGGGAACACAGACCCGAACGTGCCGGGTGTCATACCAGTCTAAAGGGAAAAGCTGGGACGACAGTGCTATTGCCCGTTCGGCGCCCATTCGGGCGTGGACTCGGCGCTGTCCGGGTCCGGTTCGAACAGATCAAGCGGCTCCTGCCCGAAAGCTCCGGCCGGTACGGCGAAGCCCAGGTGGGTCCAGGCCGGAGCCATGGCGATGCGTCCTCTGGGCGTCCGGCCCAGCAGGCCTTCGCGCACCAGGAACGGTTCCGCCACCGTTTCCACGGTCTCGGTCTCCTCCCCCACCGCAATGGCCAGGGTGGAAAGTCCCACGGGTCCCCCGCCGAACTTCGTAATGAGCGCCTCCAGGACTGCCCGGTCCAGCCGGTCCAGGCCCCGCTTGTCCACTTCATACATGTCCAGGGCGGCGGACGCGGCGCGGGCATCAATCTGCTCAATCCCATGCACGAGTGCCCAGTCCCGGACCCGGCGGAGCAGGCGGTTGGCTATACGCGGCGTACCGCGGGACCGGCCGGCAATTTCGCTGAAGCCCGCAGAGTTGACTTTGAGGTCCAGCAGGCCGGCGGAGCGCCTGAGCACCAGTTCGAGCTCGGCCACGCTGTAGAACTCCAAGTGCCCGGTGAACCCGAACCTGTCGCGTAGCGGGCCGGGCAGCAGACCGGCGCGCGTGGTGGCACCCACCAGGGTGAAGGGCGGCAGTTCCAGCGGAATGGCGGTGGCCCCGGCGCCCTTGCCCACCACAATGTCCACACGGAAGTCTTCCATGGCCATGTAGAGCATTTCCTCTGCCGGCCTCGACATCCGGTGGATCTCGTCCAGGAAGAGGACCTCCCCTTCGGAAAGGGAGGAAAGGATGGCGGCGAGGTCGCCGGCATGCTGGATGGCCGGACCGCTGCTGATCCGCAGTGGCGCGTTCATTTCAGCGGCCACGATCATGGCCAGGGTTGTTTTGCCCAGGCCGGGAGGGCCGGAGAACAGCACGTGGTCCGCGCTGCGCCCACGCATCCGGGAGGCCTGCAGGACCAGCGAGAGCTGCCTGCGGACCCGGTGCTGGCCTACGAAGTCATCGAGGTTCTTCGGCCGGAGGGCGGCTTCGATCGCCCTTTCCTCGGGTTCCTCCCCTGCTGCCACCACCGAAGGCTCAGCCACGGCTGCCTACGCGGTTACCGGCCCGCGCGCCGTCCTGGCCCAGCCAGCGCAGCGTGGTCCGCAGGATCTCGGCCACATTGCCACGGAATTCCACCTCGGGATCGTCTGCAAGGGCTTTCTCGATGCTGGCACCGGCATCCTTTTCCGACCACCCGAGGCTGGTCATGGCCGCCACCACCTGGGGCTTCCAGGCCGCTTCGGCCGGGGTGGACACGCCGGCGGCACCTGCCGTTCCGTGGGGCACCAGCTTGCCGGCCAGTTCCAGCACAATCCGGCCGGCCACTTTGGGGCCGATGCCGGGCACCGTGGTGAACGTCTTGCTGTCACTCGTGTGCGCGGCAACCCTGATCGTTTCCGGCTCGTGCACGGCGAGCACGGCCAGCGCGAGCCGCGGACCTACGCCGCTTACGCTGAGCAGGACATCAAAGACTTCGCGTTCGTCGTCGGTGGCAAAACCGAACAGAGTGAGGGAATCTTCGCGCACGATCAGCGACGTGAAGAGCTTGCCTTCCTCGCCGGTGCGGAGGCGGCTGAGGGTCTGCGGCGTGGCGTTGACACTCAGGCCCGCCCCGTTGAGGTCGATCACGGCAGCGGAAAGGCCAACGTGCGCTACGGTTCCGCGAAGGAAACTGATCAAAGCCGGGCTCCTGGTGTACTGCCGGGCTTTTGGGGGTAGGACCGGCTATCCGAACATATCTACGAATACCCTAGCAAGCGCCCCGGACATTCAGCGTGCGCGGCGCGCTTTCGCTTCGGCATCGGCCCACGCGCGCTGGGCCGGCGTCAGCGACAGGCTGCCGGGGCCGGTGGTGGCGACCGCGGCTCCGCTGCCCGCGCGCCAGGCGTGGGTGATGGCAAGGGCCAGGGCATCTGCAGCATCCGCCGGCCGCGGCGGCGCGTCCAGCCTGAGGATTTTTGTGACGAGTTTGGTCACGGCTTCTTTGTTGGAGGTACCGCTGCCGGTCACTGCTGCTTTCACTTCCGACGGCGTGTGCAGGGCCACCGGGATCCCGCGCCGGGCGGCGGCGGCAATCACGACGCCGGAGGCCTGCGCCACGCCCATCACCGTGCTGACGTTGAGCTGGGAAAAGACGCGTTCGACGGCGAGTACCTGGGGTTCGTAGCGGTCCAGCCACTCGTCGATGGCCAAGGCAATAACCAGCAGGCGCTGGTCCAGGGTCTCCCCGGGAGAGGTGCCCACTACCCCGACGGCCACCATTGTGGCGCGCCGGTTCCGCTCGACGTCGACCACGCCGATGCCGCACCGGGTGAGGCCCGGGTCAACGCCCAATACGCGCAGTGTCACCCTGGGACATCCGCCTCAGGCCACAAAGCGGAAGGTCACTCAGCTTCCAGGGCGGCCTGGACTTCGTCGCTGAGGTCGGCGTTGCTGTACACATTCTGGACGTCGTCGAGCTCTTCCAGGGCGTCCACGAGCTTCATGAACTTCTTGGCGGCGTCGAGGTCCAGCGGCACCTGCATGGACGGCACAAACTCGGCTTCATCGGTCTCGTACTCGATTCCGGCTTCCTTGAGCGCATCCCGGATGGCCTGGAGGTCGGTCGGCTCGGAGTGGATCTCGAAGCTTTCCCCGTTGTCCTTGACTTCCTCGGCTCCGGCGTCGAGGACTGCCATCAGGACATCGTCCTCGCTGAGGCCGTTCTTCGGCAGCGAGACGACACCCTTGCGGCTGAACAGGTAGCTGACCGACCCGGGATCGGCGATGGTGCCGCCGTTGCGGGAGATGGCCAGGCGGACCTCGGAGGCGGCGCGGTTCTTGTTGTCCGTGAGGCACTCGATCAGCAGCGCCGAACCCTGCGGGCCGCGGCATTCGTACATGATCTCGGTGTAGTCAACCACTTCGCCGGTGAGGCCGGCGCCACGCTTGATGGCACGGTCGATGTTGTCGGCAGGAACGGAGGTTTTCTTGGCTTTGGTGACGGCGAGTTCCAGGCCCGGGTTGCCGGCGAGGTCCGGTCCGCCCATACGCGCGGCGACTTCGATGTTCTTGATCAGCTTGGCGAACGACTTTGCACGGCGGCTATCGAGGATGGCCTTCTTGTGCTTGGTCGTCGCCCATTTGGAGTGTCCTGACATGCTTTACGCGTCTCCTCTGATCATGCGGATAAAAAGTTCATGTACGCGTTTCTCCCCAGTCACTTCCGGGTGGAAGGAGGTGGCCAGCAGGTGGCCGGAACGCACTGCAACAATTCTAGCTGTCCCCGGCAGAGTCGCCGCGTGGGACGCATGCTCAGGGTCTGCGGGCTCCACCTGTGCCAGTATCTCCACGCCGTCGCCGACGCGTTCCACCCAAGGGCCGCGGATAAACACCGCGTGTACCGGAGCGACACCGGATTCCGTGGCGCTGAAGTCCAGGCCCTTGAAATCCAGGTCCGTTTCGAATGACTCTCGCTGGCGGCCGAAGGCGTTGCGCCGCACTGTGATGTCCAGGCCGCCGAAGGTCTGCTGCGCGTTGCCGGCCAGGTCTGTGGCGGGATCGGCGATCTCGTCAGCCAGGAGGATCATGCCGGCGCAGGAACCGTAGACCGGCAGTCCGTCGCGGATCCGGTCCCTCAACGGTGCGGCCAGCTCAAAGGCGCGGGCCAGCTTGTCGATGGCCGTGGATTCTCCGCCGGGAATGATGAGCCCGTCCAGGCCGTCCAGTTCGGAGGGGCGGCGGATTCCGACGCCGGCGGCACCGGCGGCTTCCACGGCCCGGAGGTGTTCGCGGAAGTCGCCCTGAAGTGCCAGGACGCCGATCCGGAGGCCCGAGCCCACGCGTGCAGAAGCAGCCGAAAGGGGGTTTGTCATCCAATCAGCATAATGTGCGCGGCTCCCGGGGCGGCGCCGGAAGCGCTTCCGGGAAGGGTTCTATGCCGTTGCTGGGATATATTACAGAGCATGCTTTACATCAGTGTTCCGCTCGGCAAGCTGGTCCGCCGGGTGTCCCGGCTCAGGGGCGGAGGGTCCGCGCTGCCCGGGCTTGTGGTCGAAAAAATCGATCCCGGCTTTATGCAGCGCACGCTCGCCACGCTCCCCCACGGCGTCGCCGTCGTGAGCGGAACCAACGGCAAAACCACCACCACCAAGATGGTGGTGGAACTCCTGGAAAGCCAGGGCCTGAAGGTCTTCACCAACCGCACCGGCAGCAATTTCACCCGCGGCGTGGCGGCGGCCCTGCTGGGCGAAGTGGACTGGCGCGGCAGGCTCAGGGCCGACGTCGCGGTACTGGAGCTCGACGAAGCTCACGCCACGCATTTTGTGAATCGTGTTCCGCCGCGGTACAGCCTCCTGCTCAACGTCCTGCGTGACCAGTTGGACCGGTTCGGCGAAATCGACAAAACGGCCCAGCTGCTGCAGCACATCGCCGACAAAACCACCGGAACAGTAGTCCTCAACCGGGAGGATCCACGGGTGGCCCGCATCGCGGAAACGCTCACCGGCCAGGACGTCCAGTACTTCGGCCTGGACGATTCGCTCCTCAGCACCTTCCCCAACGACGACGACATGCGGGCAGCGCCCGGAAGCCCCGCCCCCGCAGCACTCCCCCACAAGCCAGCGGCCGACGTCGTACTCCGCAAAGTGGGGCCGGACACCGCCGATTTTGAGTACGACGGCGCCACGGTCACCACCGCGATGAAGCTCCGCGGCGTCTACAACATCTTTAACGCGGCTGCGGCGCTGACCCTGGCCCGCAGCATCTGTGGCGGCGGTGCCGCCACAGCCGACCACGCCGCCCTGCTCACCGCGCTGTCCCAGGTCGAGCCGGCGTTTGGCCGCGGCGAAAGCCTCACGGTGGACGGCCGGCCCCTGGACCTCGTCCTGGTGAAGAACCCCAGTGGTTTCCGGCTGGGACTGAAGTCCTTCCCCGCGGGCGGTTACGCCACCATGATCGCCATCAACGATAACTACGCCGACGGCCGGGACATGTCCTGGCTCTGGGACGTGGAATTCGATTCGCTCCGCGACGGCGGCGTGGACCAGCTGACAGGTTCCCGCGCCTACGACATGGCGCTGCGGCTGCAGTATGACGACGTCCGGATCGGCGGGGTCCAGCCGGAAATCGCGCCCGCACTCGCCGCGTTCATCCGGGACGCCAAGGGCAAACCGAAGCGGATCTTCTGCACCTACACAGCCATGCTGGCCATCCGCCGCGAGCTGTCCAAAATCACCACAGTGGAGGTGGTCTCATGACCGCTGAATCAACCGGGATCGGGCCGGACGGCGTCGAACAGAATTCCAAAGGGACCATCCGGGTTCTGCAGCTCTACCCGCGGGACATGAACATCTACGGCGACTGGGGCAACGCCCTGGTGCTCAGGCAGCGGATCAGCTGGCACGGCTACACCCCGGAGCTGTTGGAGTACAACGTCGGTGACGAGTTTCCGGCCGATGTTGACCTGATTGTCGGGGGCGGCGGCCAGGACAGCGGACAGCTGGTCATCAAGGACGACCTGCAGTCGCAGGCCGGCGTACTCACGAAGCTGGCAGAGGACGGCGCACCCATGCTGGTGATCTGCGGGCTCTACCAGCTGTTCGGACGCTTCTTCAAGACCCGCTTAGGCTCGGTCATACCGGGCATCGGTGTCCTGGACGTGGAGACACACGGCACGGACGAGCGCCTGATCGGCAACGTCCGGGTGGCCACAGAAGAGTTCGGCGAGGTGCTGGGATACGAGAACCACAGCGGGCAGACCACGCTGGGTGCGGGCGTCCGGCCGTTGGGGACCACCGCGAAAGGCACCGGCAACAACAGCAGCGACGGTCATGAGGGCGCACGCTACAAGAATGTGGTGGCCAGCTACCTGCACGGTTCGCTGCTGCCCAAGAACCCAGCCATCGCCGACTTCCTCATCAGGACCGCCGCCGAGCGTAAATACGGCACCTTCACGGCCGGCGCCCCGGACGACCGCTACGCAGTGCTGGCCCGGGAGCACGCAACGCGCCGTCCGCGCTGAGTCTGCTGCGCTGAGCTTCTGCGCGGACGATTTCCCCGTCGAACTGTCTTAGGGTTCCTTGGTGATCAGCAGTTCGTGCGCGCCGGCAGCAGCCGCGCCCATCGAGTCCACCACCGTGGCGGTCCTCACCCTGGTAGCGGCGTCGGCCTCGGGAGTTGCACAGACGCCCTGCGGTGCATCGGTTGCCACCGAGCACCAGCGGTACGGATCGCGGACAATCACCGACGGAGCCCAGGCCAGGTCCGACGCCGTCCACTTCCCGGCTGCGTCCTGGCTGAACTGTGCCCGCACCAGCAGGCCCTCGTTGTTCACTACGTACCAGGGCGACAGTTCGGTGACTCCGTTGCCCAGGCCGTAGACGATCCAGGTTCCTTTGTAGTTTTCGATGGGCAGCACCGAGTGCGTGTGGTGTCCGTAGACCATGGTGAACTGGCCGCTGTCCACGAGGGCGTGGGCCACCTCCTGCTGCTGGTCGTTGGCTTCACTGGCATACTCGTCGCCGGCGTGCATGGCACCGAGCACGATGTCCGCGCCGAGCGCCCGCGCCTTCACGGCCTTGGCGATCATGGCGGGCGCGTCCAGCATGTCCACCTGCCAGCCGTATTCAGGGTATTGGCCGTTGAGCCCGTAGGTTCCCTGGATGACGGCAATCTTGGCGGCGTTGGTCTGCAGGATCAGGATTCCCTGCGACTCGTTCTGGGTGCGGTAGGAACCGGTGTGCTTCAGCCCCGCCGCATCCAGGGCGTCGAGGGTACGCAGTACTCCGTCCGTGCTTCGGTCGATCGTGTGGTTGCTCGCGGTGGTGCAGGCCTGGTAACCCACCGCCTTGGCGGCTGTGATGATCTGCGGCGGGACGTTGAATGACGGGTACGCGGAGAACGGGCCCTCGGGCCCGGCCACGGGCGTTTCCTGGTGGCAGATAGCGAGGTCGCTGGCGTGGATGTACTTTCGTTGGCCTTCCAGGAGCGGGGTGAAGTCAAGCCCTGGTTTGCCTGCTGCGCCGGCATCGTCGCGGGCCTGTTGCCAGAGTTGGGCGTGGACCAGCATGTCGCCGGTCACGACGACGGACGTGCACCGCAGCGTGGGGCAGGATGGCCCCGCGCCGGGGGTGGGAGTGGGCGTCGGGGTGGGGGTCGCCGTCGGGCTTGGCTGCCTTGTCCCGGCGCCGGTACTCGCGGCTGCACCGGAGGACGGAACAGTCAGTTCGGCGACCAGGCCGCATCCTGCCAGCAACGCCGAGGCCAGGACGCCGGCGGACACCGCGGCAGCGGAACGAACAGCAACAGCGCGCAGCGAAGCGGCGCCCAACCTTTTCCCCATAGGCGTCATTGTAGGTCTGGCCGCCGCGCAAATTCGGCAAAGCCGCGCGTTGAGACGCATGCGCCAGTATGAAAGGTTAGCGTGATGACGAATCCCCTCCTCAGCGCCAGCGCCCTGCCCTATGGGCTGCCGCCTTTTTCCCGCATCAAACCATCCGATTACGCCGATGCCATCGACGCTGGGCTGGCGGAACATCTGGTGGAAATCCAGGCGATCGTGGACAACCCGGAGCCGGCGGACTTCGCGAACACGGCCCTTGCCATGGAGAAGTCCGGCCAACTGCTCCAGCTGTTAACGCCAACCGAAAATAGGGCCAGGAACGCCAACTGAAAATAGGGCCACCGACCATTATGGAAGGTGATCAATTTGGATGATTGGGCGGAGATACGCCACCTGTTTTCGACGGGCAAGC
>NZ_JANCLV010000012.1:0-135116 GCF_024294965.1 Pseudarthrobacter humi | reverse complement strand
GCCAGCGCCTAACGATGAGGTCGAGGGCCAGTGGCTCCCAAGCACACCACCACTGGCTCTCTTCCGCACGATCGGTGGCTCTGAAGCGCAAGATTGGGTGGCTCTCAAGGCATCAAATACTCACATAAGCGAAGCTCTCCGCGACGCCGAGCAGGTCCAACAGCATGAGCACGCCGACCGCGATCAGGCCGATGCCCGCGATGATGCTTGTCTTTGCCGAGTTCACCGTTTGCCTCCCGCAAATACGGCAGGCGGCCTCGCCGCGCTGTTGCCTTCAGGTTAGGTCCAGCCCGGAACCGGACATAGGGGACAAAGCCCCGGCCTTCAACCGGCCCGGAGGCGACGCCCGTCAGGAGCCACGTCTGGAGGCGTGGCCCAGCTGAGTCACACCGTCTGGCAGGCTCTGGCTCACTGAGTCAGCGTGGCCCAGGACTCCAGGAACTTCTCGGCAAGATGCGCGTGCCCGGCGGTGTTCGGGTGGGCACCGTCAAAGTCGAATCCCGGGCTGTTGGCACCCGTGAACCAGCCGGTCTCGTAGGCGTCGATGAACGGAGCACCGGCGGCTGCGGCCCCGGCGCGGACGGCGCTGTTCGCACCCTTGAGTTCCTCCGCTAACGGCTGGGGGGCCGAGGGCCCAAGAACCACTACCTGGACGCCGGGCCACAACCTGCGGGCCGCTTCGATGGTCTGCACCGTGGCGGTTTGGATTTCATCAGGGCTGGTGATCAGGGCGTCGTTCTGGCCGCCTTGCAGTATGAGGACGTTGGGGACGAAGCGCGGATCCGCAGCGGCTTCGCGCAACCGGATTTCGTACTCACGGGCCCCGCTATCCTGCGGACCACCGCCCCACGCGAAGCCGGTTCCGCCTTCCCCGTCGATGTTGGTGGGGTATCCGAGCGCGTCGGCAACAAGGTACGCCCATCCCTGGCCTGGCCGGTCCGCGCCGTCACCGGCCGTGTACGAATCGCCAAGAATCAGGAGGACGGGCTGGGCGGGAAGCTGGATTTTCAGCTGTTGGGCCGTTGCGGTGGCTGTGGGTGCCGGGGTTGCCGTAGCAGTCGGTGTGGGAGTCGCGGTGGCCACCGGAGAGCTTGCCGTCAGAGGGCTGACTGCTTCGCCTGGGGCGCGGGGATTCGTCAGGGCGATTCCTGCTACCCCGAAGGCAGCCACGGCCAGCAGAAAGAGCGCACCGTACTTGATCCATTCCTGCTTGGTCAGGTTAAGTCCCCCACCGATTCTCGTCACCCGGCACATCATACCGGCGGCGTCGCGGAGAAACTCAGTTCGTTCAGGTACGGCCGGCCAGCTCCAGCTCCCGGGCGGGCTCATGCACGGGCTCCAGGACGGGAGGGACGACGGCGGGCTCCAGCCTTCGGGAGGCCCAGCGGCGGATGGGTGTTTCCACAAATCGGAATGACAAGTAAGCCATCAGCACGGTCAGGGCTGCCGTCAGCGGTACGCGGACGGCGAGCGATGGGACCAGGGGAATCAGCAGGATAAAGACCGGCAGGTGCCAGAGGTACATGCCATAGGACAGGTCCCGGCCCGGGCGGGACAGCCAGCGGTGGCCCAGGATCTTTGAGACCAGGCCTTCTGGCAGCAGGACAAGCCACCCGATGACCAGCCCGGCCAGTATTGCCAAGGCAGTCGGGCCCACGGTCCAGAAGACATCAAACCAGGCTCCGGGGTCGGTGGGCTCCTTGAGGAAGAATACGGCGAGCAGCAGGGCGAGTCCCGCGAACGGACCGCCCCGCCGCACACCGGCCTGCAGCGAGACATGGAGCCTGGTGCCCGGGCTGATGGACGACAACACCAGAGCCACGGCACATCCCAGCAGCAACTCGTCAGCCCGTGTATCCGGCCCGTTGTAAATCCGGGCCAGCGATGCCCCGCCGGCGACCAGGAAGAACCGTGAAACCAGGAACCCAGCCGCCAGGACGGCCGTGATCCAGGCGACCGTGCGGACCTTCCAGAAGCGCAGCATCAGCAGGAGGAGCACCGGCCAGACCAGGTAGAACTGCTCCTCGACGGCGAGCGTCCAGGTGGGGCTCAGCGCGCCGGCGCCGGTCGAGGAACCGAAGGCTCCGAAGTTGGACAGGTTCATCAGGTAGCCGGCCGCCGGAATGGCATCGGCCTCCTGGCCGCCCCACCCCGATGACGGAAAGAGGAGGCCGACCAGAACCACCACAGCACACAGAACCAGCAGTGCCGGCCACAGCCGGGCGAGCCGTTTTGCGTAGAAGACTCCAAGCCGCAGCCGGCCCGTGGAGCGGTACTCCTTCATGATCAGGAGAGTGATGACAAAGCCGCTGAGCGTGAAGAAGACGTCCACGCCAATGGATCCGCCGGGGGCGAACCCGGTTACGGTGTGGAAGAGGAAAACGCCGGCCACCGCGATGGTGCGCATCCCATCGAGTGCATGCTGCCGCCCGGACACCAGTCCGGATTCGGGCACGGCCGCGCGTTCGTTCATGTTCGGGATTCCGCTACTTGACCAAAAATTCACTAATCAAGCATATATAACGTTTCTATAACCCCGCTGAGTGCAGGCTGGACGCCAGCCGGGTACGGCGGGGTCAAAGGCCGATATTGCGAGCCTTCGGGGAGGCAACGCGCCCGGCGGAAGGCAACCAGTCTCATGGCCCGATACCAAAGGAGCGGCGGCGGGCAGCGGTTGCCGACAGTCACAGCCGCCGGCCTGATCGTGCGCCTCGGAGATAGGAGCTTGACCCGGGGTTCGAATGACCCGCTACATACGCCTCGGAGGGAACCCGGGAGTGGCAGCAGATGGCCACGCCGCGTCAATGGCAACGTCATTCAGTTTCGCCCAAATTGTTCGCATAATTCCGACCCCGTCTCGCCGGACAAGGATGGACACTAGCCGATGCCCTACCCATCTCTCCACCAGCACGTCCCCAGCCGCTCGGGTCACGAAGACATCGTCAGCAACCCATGCAACACCGTCCTTTAGACCAAATAACCCCGCCTGCGGCCAAGTTCTGCTGTCCATTACGGTCCGCCAACAATGAGGTTTCCGGCTCTACGTTCATCTCGCGTTTCGTCCATGCGCCGAACCTAATTCACGCAACATGCCCAGCCACCAGTAACCAATACCTGTTTTTCAATCACCTGTGCACCTGCCTACTCAGGTAGTGCGTAGGTGTTGCCACAGCATGGCCAACGCAGAATCCGCTATCCATGCCACCACTGTGCCCGTGAGGCCCACGCACACACCGCTGCTGACCGAACAGACGACAACGCATATATTCGGCGATACCAACGGCCGTGAGGTTACTCTACGGTGACGCTCTTGGCGAGGTTGCGGGGCTGGTCCACGTCGTAGCCCTTGGCCGAGGCGAGTGCCAGGGCGAAGATCTGCAGCGGGACGGTGCTGAGCAGCGGGGCCAGCAGCACGGGGGTTTCCGGGATGTAGAAGACGTGCTCGGCGTAGGCCTTGACTGCTTCGTCGCCCTCTTCGGCGATCACAATGGTCTTGGCGCCGCGCGCCCGGACTTCCTGGATGTTGGAGACCACCTTGGCGTGCAGGGAGTCGCGGCCTCGCGGGGACGGGACCACCACGAAGACGGGCTGGCCTTCCTCGATCAGCGCGATCGGGCCGTGCTTGAGTTCACCGGCGGCGAAGCCCTCGGCGTGGATGTAGGCGAGCTCCTTGAGCTTGAGCGCACCTTCCATGGCCACCGGGAAGCCGACGTGGCGGCCCAGGAACAGCACAGACTTCGCATCCGCCATGGACACGCCGAGTTCCTTGATTTGCGCCTCGTTGTCCAGGATTCGCTGGATCTTGGCGGGGATCTTGTTCAGGTCTTCCAGGATGTCCTTGATCTCGCCCTGGAACTTGTTCCCGCGCAGCTGCGCCAGGTACAGGCCCAGCAGGTACGCGGCCGTGATCTGGGCCAGGAACGCCTTGGTGGAGGCCACGGCGATTTCCGGGCCGGCGTGCGTGTACAGCACGGCGTCGGATTCACGCGGGATGGTGGAGCCGTTGGTGTTGCAGATCGAAACCGTCTTGGCGCCCTGTTCCTTGGCGTAACGTACGGCCATCAGGGTGTCCATGGTCTCCCCTGACTGGGAGATCGAGACGATCAGGGTGTTCTCGTCCACGATCGGGTCCCGGTACCGGAACTCGTGGGAGAGCTCCACCTCGGTGGCGATCCGGCACCAGTGCTCGATGGCGTACTTGGCCACCTGCCCGGCATACGCCGACGTGCCGCAGGCCAGCACAATGATCTTGTCAACGTTCTTGAGCAGCTGCGGGTCAATGCGGAGCTCATCCAGGGTCAGTTTGCCGTTGACGTCCGAGCGGCCCAGCAGGGTCTGCAGCACGGCGTCGGGCTGGTCATGGATTTCCTTCTCCATGAAGGACGGGAAACCGCCCTTTTCCGCCGATTCCGGGTCCCAGTCCACGTGATATTCCTTGCCCTCGGCCGGGGCGCCATAGAAATCGGTGATCTCCACCGTGTCCGCGGTGATGGTGACAATCTGGTCCTGGCCCAGCTCCACCGCACGGCGGGTGTAATCGATGAACCCTGAAACATCCGAGCCCAGGAAGTTCTCGCCCTCGCCCAGGCCCACCACCAAAGGTGAGTTACGGCGGGCGGCAACCACAACATCCGGCTGGTCCGCGTGGACCGCCAGCAGCGTGAACGCACCCTCAAGGCGCTGGCAGGCATACTGCATCGCCAGCGTCAGGCCGCCGTCGGACGCAACACCACCGAGCTTGTGGCGGAAGATATCGCCCAGCAGCACGGCCGCGGCCTCGGTGTCCGTCTCGGACTCGAACGCGTAACCCTTGGCCACCAGCTCCAGCTTCAGCTCGGCGAAGTTCTCGATGATGCCGTTGTGGATCAGGGCCAGCTTGCCGCCGTCGGCCAGGTGCGGGTGCGCGTTCTGGTCCGTGGGCCCGCCGTGCGTGGCCCAGCGGGTGTGGCCGATGCCGGTGAACGTTTCCGGCAGCGGACGCTCCTCCAGCTCGGCGAGGAGGTTGCTCAGCTTGCCGGACTTCTTCCGGGACTCGATGGACCCCTCGGAGACCACCGCGACACCTGCAGAGTCGTAACCCCGGTACTCCAGACGGCGCAATCCCTCAAGGACTACATCCAACGCACTGTGACCGGCATTCACACGGCCAGCAGAATGGCCCACATATCCAACGATTCCACACATGGACGAAACGCTACCGTTTTATTGGCCACAGCCGAATTTGGAGACTGATTACGACGTGAAGCGAGACTATGTATCGGACGATGCGTGCAAATTCCCCTGCATCGGGCCAGGTGAGTACTGTCCTGCAGGAACCTCTGCACCTTGGCAGGGTCGGCAAGTACCGACGAACTGGTGGGGACAGTCCAGCGGACCATCGCCTTCCCCACGAGGCAACGAAATCTTCACTCCATCTGTATATCATTGGGGGCCTAAGATGCCCCTTGATTATTACGTGTCGGCTAGCCTCGACCCGGTGGTCTGAAGAGCATCAGCCCGCAGTTACGAATCGAGCGATAAGCTCTCCAATGTGGGGCGGTGTCAACGATCCGAACGCCTCGTAAGGCCAGCTTCTGACTACCGATGTCTGGACGCTGTGCGTGTCACATCTGCGACAACATAGTGAATACGTGAGCGTCCACTGATTCACCCCTCCATTTGTCGAAACACTGGCCCGCGCGACGACGGGCGGCTTCCCGCTCGTCCTGTGAAGTCGCGGCGTATCGGGAAATGGCGGAAGCCCAACCTCGAACCGTGTTTTCCTCAACGACCTCACCGCCCCCCGCGGCGAGACGTGCGGTCCACGGCGTAACGTCTGCGCACATGACCGGGCAGGAGACAGCTAATGCCTCCGCAATGACGTGCCCGAAATTTTCACCGAGGGTAGGGAACGTCATCAGATCATACTGGGGGAGAGCAGCACGGACCTCATTATTTGGCACTGCACCCATAAAGTTCACTCTGACATTGTCAGGAAGCTCTTGCGCCCGTCGCTTGCAATCTGCCGAATAGCTGACATCCTCTTCAGGGCCGTAGACATCGAGAGTCAGCGGTACAGCACACTCTTTGAGCGCCTCCAAGAGAATATGTAAACCCTTGATCGGGACAATTCTTCCGACGAAGACAGTACGGAGTGATTCGTTAGAGGTAAACTTGGCAAGACTCGAGTGCGCGGGAAGATCCGAATCATTTTCGCGAGTAATGACCCTTGAAGATTGTCCGAGAGCTCGCCGAATATCCGCCGCCTCGAGATCACTCGACGCATGCCAGATCACCCGCTGCAACATCCCGCTGCGCCGGTAAAGCGCAAGGTACAGACGCTTCTTACTCCCCTTTAGCTGGAGAGCTGCGGAACTAAATTCCCCCCGCGGTGCAACTCCGATGTGCTTTGGCGAGAAGTAGCCAATTGCAGTAAGCATCTGAGGCAAGATCGAAAAGCGGAAGTCAAAAAAGCTATTCAGATAGATTATCTCCGGCCGAATTTTTCGCGCAAACCGAAAGCCGCCGAATACACATCTCAGCTTCTTGACTGAAACATAGAAAACCCCAAAACCATCCTGCAATACTAATTGGTTGCGCTGGACTGACAGTGGCTTAGATTGTCCCAGGTCGGTGTCGCTTGTAATGACGGTGGCTTGAAAATTTTCAGGGGCCGCCTTCACCGTTGCCGAAAGTGTGCGTATGGGCCCGCCGCCAAGATATGCCGGCGGAAAAAAAGCGGAAAAAACAGCAACAGACTTCTGCATTTTTGTCACTGGCAGACTCAGAGTAGATCCACGAAAGGACCATTTAGGCGATTTCGCGTGTCGACAACAGGAACTTGCAAATTGTTCAGAATGTCCAGGTCGAAATCGTCATGGTCTGTGATTAGAATCGCAAGATCTACGTCCTCGAGAACTTCCTTTGACATTTCTATGCGCCCCACCCCTCCTGGCCAGCGATAGTTCTCGACATGCGGATCGACAGCGACGAGGTCGGCTCCGAATTGCTGTAGGAGTTCAATTAGGCGCAGCGACGGGGATTCGCGAATATCACCGGTATTCTTCTTGTAAGCAAGACCAATCAGTGCAATCTTCGAACCATTCACAGATTTGCGCTTGTTGTTAAGATTAGATATCGTTCGCTGGACAACATAGTCCGGCATATGATCATTAATGTCATTCGCAAGTTCCACAAATCTGAAATTCTGGCCCAGTTTCCGCCTGACTTGCCACGAAAGGTAACTCGGATCCACGGGCAGGCAGTGACCCCCTACGCCGGGGCCTGGCGTAAACTTCATGAATCCGAAGGGTTTCGTTCCCGCAGCTTCGATGGCTTCCCACACGTTGACATCTAGTTCATTCGCAAATATCGCCAACTCGTTAACGAGGGCTATATTGACGTGCCTAAATGTATTCTCAAGCAATTTGGTAAGTTCGGCCTCTTTGGGCGAGCTGACAGGAACGGTCGTAGTGACAAGATGATCGTAGAACGCTTGAACCCTCAGGAGGGACTCTGAGTCGACTCCCGAAACAACTTTTGGAGTTTCAACAAAACCCCATACTTTGTTACCTGGGTCAATTCTCTCCGGGCTATAGCCAACGTAGAAGTCAGCTTTTACTTTCAATCCAGATCCGTTTTCCAAAATGGGAACAAGCAATTCTTCGGTTGTGCCGGGGTAGGTAGTCGATTCGAGAATCACCGTAGCGCCTGGGCGAAGATGTCCGGCTAGGGCCCTGCTCGATTCTTCTATGAATGTGAGGTCAGGGAGGCTTTCTCGAAGTGGAGTCGGGACAGTAATTACGGCAATATCAAAATCCGCCACATGGGCGTAGTCCGTAGTTGGGAGATACCGATCGCTCCTCAGCGCGGCGACCAGCTCTTGGTCAGTAATGTCATCCACATAGGACTTGCCGGACGTCAGACTGTCTATACGGTTCTTATCGATATCTATGCCAACTACATTGAAGCCTACGGCGACAGCCCTCATAGCCACTGGTAAACCGACGTAGCCCTGCCCGACAACGACAACGGTTTGTGCTTTTTCAATCATTTGAATTCGCTTCCATTCGGCCTGCTCAGGACTCGAGGGAAATTCGATCCCCCAAGGCGCTATGTTACCAACAGCGCGCCTAGCCCTGGGCGTTTGATTTTGTTTGTTGCGCTGCTGCGGGCCACGACTATCCAGACGTCGCGTCGGTCAAGTTCTCGATTGGATCCATGTCCACCCGAATTGCTGCTGTCGAAGCCGCATACCGCCGCCCGGGCCGATGACAGCAGTGTCAGCGTGTGGCCCGTTGTCCGCGCTGTTCACGAGCACGTTCCTCGACCCGACAAGGCCCCGCGATAGTAGCCCACGGACTTCACAAGCCACCCTAGGGCCGGTGGAGACAGCGGGTCAGCCGGCAATTTCATCAGACGCAATAAATACTCAAGGTCGACTGCTTCCTTCGACATCGAAACACCTCCGCTCTCTCAATAGGTCCTTGGTGGGTTACGGTGCCGGAAATGGAAAGTGATGTTTTGAGCCACGACTGTCGGGGTTCGGCTCGTCGTACAGCCTTCGACAAATCGACGCTGATTAACCCGTGCTATTCCAAAAGAAACGGGACGAGAGTACGTGCACGTTCAGTGCGTAATACCGGCCGGATCATCACGTGACCCACTACGGCTGCCGACCAGCAACAGCTCAATCGCACGAAATCCCGCTTCGGAGGACAGGCGATCGGCATAATACCTAGACGCCGCAACTGACATGGCGTCGCGAGCGGTTCTACCTGCGCGCACCGCGGCGAGACATGTGGCTGCAAGACTTTCAGGGTTCTCCGGGAGACTTACCCACCCAAATCCCCCGCTGTTGCACATCGATTCCACGTCGCCGGAGACTGTCGTAATAATCGGCAATCCTGCAGCTAGCGAAGCCCCAACCTTGGATGGAATCGTTCCTCTGAAGACTTCCCTATCCAGCAATGTAACTAACTGAAAGTCCGCAGCGGCGTAGATAGGCCCCATCTTGTCAAAAGGTATTCGATCAATGAACGTCAGATGCGGCACTGCCCGAAGATGGGCCAGGTCCTTTACACCTGCCAAACTGGCCCCATCTCCCACAATCGCAAAATCTATTCCTGAGTCCGGTCCAAGGAGGTGTGCCGCCTCGACAATAGTCTCTATGTCTTGCATCACGCCCACGTTTCCCGCATAGAGCAAAAGCCACCTGTCGTCGGACGACACGCGGTTACGAAAGTCGAGTGCGGCTGCGTGTATCGATGGAGCCCGATCCATGGCCCAGTTATACACGACAGACACGGCATCGGGTGAAGCACCCCTGCTTCGCAACGTGACGGCCATAGAAGGCGCAATCGCCACGATATGGGCCGCATTCCTGTAGACGCACCGGAGTGCCAAGTCGAGCACAATGCTAGCCGTGTGTCGGAGCCACGCCGGCCTAATCATTCCAGAATCGACGACAGACTCCGGCCAGAGATCTTGGACATGTAGCACGAAGGGAACACGGTGTACCCAACGTAGGTAAAGGGCGGAGACGCAGACAGTCATCGGGGTTCCATAAACATAAACAACATCGCGATCACGCAACCAATGGGCATGCAACAATGATGTAAATGCGAAAGAAATAAATGACAGCATCCGACGGAAGCCGTTGTTGTCGTGACTGACATACTGAGGCACTCGACGAACGCGCGAACCGGCAAATTCATCCAATCCGACCCAAGATTGGCGGAAGCCTGGATAAACCCTCCCGACAGGATAGTTAGGAAATCCACTGAGTACTTTTACATCATGCTTGGATTGAACGAGATACTCAGCCAGCGATGAGGGAATAGGCGCCGGCTCAGGGGAGAACCATTGCGATATTATTCCAATTTTCATGGTTTCACTTCGAAACTACTGGTTGAGCCGTCGAGTTCAGTATCGAGTCTCTTCATTTCAAGAAACTCTGAACGCAATATACCGATTTGTACGAGATCAACATATTCACCATTCCGCCAAACATGTTGTCGAAGCCTACCCTCCTCAAGCCAACCACACTTCAGTACATACGCGGCAATAGATCTGGAATTGTTCGCAAGTATACTCGCATGCAAGCGATTGAAACCGGCGTCAAGAAATCCAAATTCCATAATTGATCTGATCGCAGCCACGCCGTATCCTCGACCTCGTACGTCACTGGTTCCACCGAGCTTAATTGCTGTCATGGCTGTGCCATTACGCCAGTCAATTTCCCAGAATCCGGTGATCCCAATCGGTTTCCCTGACTCAGCCTCGATTATGAACCGTTTCGTTGTCGAATCGGCTCTGCTTCGCGCGAACCATTCCCCCTGGCCAGCGTCCGACAAAGGCCAGTCCCATCCAACGACTTTATCGCGAACACCGGGATCATTGGCGAGTTCACGCAAAAACTGCAGGTCGCGTTCTTCAAGGGGTCGGAGGTGTACAGTGGGTCGACTAGTCATATCCGCATTCCTACTTGTTCTGTCCAAGGTCATCAACATCGGCAGCTGTTTGGTGGCTAACAACGCCTTCAGACCGCAGCACCTTATTCACTGTACTCAATAAAAGTTTCATGTCCGTGACGAAACCAATGGATTCAATATACTCAAGGTCTTTCTCAATTCTTTGACTCCAAGTTGCCTCATTGCGATAAGCTACTTGCGCCAAACCGGTAATTCCTTGGGGCACTAGCACGCGGCGGGCCTGCTTCGGAGAGTATCGTGCAAACTGTTGGGGTAGAGCGGGGCGGGGACCAACGAAGCTCATTTCTCCCCTAAAGATGTTTATGAGTTGCGGGAGCTCATCTAAACTGCTGGCACGGAGAAACCTACCGAGAGGCGGAATCAAATCAAGTTCGGGGGCCATATATCCTCCTCCGATCGTTTCCGCGCCTTCGACCATCGTCCGAAATTTTATTATTTCAAAAGTTGCCCCAAATTGTCCGATCCGCTTTTGACGGAAGAGTAGAGGTCTGCCCATTCGGCAAAGAATCAGAAGGGAAACAATTGCGAACAATGGGGACAGAAGCACCAACATCAAGCCAGCCATGAAGCGATCAGCAATCATACGAATGGACAGATATGAATTAAATCTAGAATCCATCTCAAACTTTCGCTCTAAATATCGGGAAAAAACCACTTGCCTTCAGATGTGTCAGTGTCGTCCCCAGTGACTCGGCATGTATTCTCGCCAACGTGGAATACCGTTCTTCATCTATCACTGCACGTCCAATCCAAAATTCCCGTGACGAACCGCCGAATGAATTCTTAAAATCAAACAAACTATCCCCATCAGTCAATCCTCCGCCGAGATGAACTGATTGAAACTCTCGCCTAGACGTCCATTCAAGAATCGTCCACAACAGAAGGTTATTCGCGCCGTTCCTGGCTTCTTCAGGATCGGATCCAGAAAGATGATAATGAACGACCGAACTGTCGAGCAGCATAATCGCGCTAGCAGCTGGCTTTCCCTCATGGGTCGTCACATTTACGACATAGATCTTTTCGCTCATCCTGGCCAGCAGCGTGGAGTAGTAAGCATCTCCGTATATATGATGATCCGAGGCACCGATCCGGTTCATCGTTGTCTCGTAAAGGTCACGAAATACCGAGTTGGCGCCCAGAGTCAACTCCGATGCCCGCGAGACCTCGGCAGTCATCCCAAGCTTCAGGGCTTTGCGAGTTGCCGTCCGCGCTCTGCCCGATAGGCCGGACCATACCTTGTCTGGCGTAGGTGTCGCGACTTCGATTGTCTTCGAAACCAACTCAAGTTCCAGTTGCTTGAGCCCCTTAAATGCGTCGATCCCGAGGCCAGGGTATGCAAATGAGGGAAACCGTAGGAAGAGGGAAACTACCCCGCTTCCCCGCAATAATTGAAGCGTCTGCTCCCAATATTCCGCGACTTGCACTACCGACAAAGACCTATCGGCAAAAATTCCCGAATAACCATACGGGCTTGACGCTTCGTGGCCGCCTTGCAGGATTGGGCTCAACACAACCGGCATTTGCCATAGGTTGCGGGAGTCGGCGATCACTGACCAGGTCCGGTTGCTGCCCGCCGTAAGAGCGCGCCCATACGCTTCCTCTGCGTAAATCGAGGGAGCCAATTCCTTCTGTCGTTCGAGAAGGGAAACTGTGGTCAACTCAAAATCTCCTTAATTGATGAACCCACATAGATCATGTCTTTGAAGTCATATCGCTGGTCGACTGGGATCGAAAAATGTCCGTACATCCAGGAAACGGTATTGGGCAAACCTTTGGGTCTAGGCCAGTGGACGGGACAATAGATTCCTCGCGCGGAAAGCTTCTTGCGAACTAATTCACTGTCCGCCATTCGCAATATCAGATGAGAGGCGACACGGACGTTCCTTTGATTCAAAATTATAATGCCCCCGAGAGGGGCTAATTGCTCAGACAATGCCGTAAAATTCAATTTACGCGTCTCGATGAACCGGTCGTAGGGAAGGTACGGGAGAAGGTCGAAAGACCGGTCATCCATTCGATGAGTCTCAAGTGCCTCTTCCAACACCGTGGAAGAAGCCAGCAGTCCCTCATAATAAGCGCTTTTCGTGGACTTGCCTTCCAAGTAGTTCCTTTTAGCGTCCATGTGCATCCACATCGCGTTCCCTGGCTCGACTCGGGCTCGCATTGGCCGTGTGCGGCGCTGCAGCCCAGTTACGAAGGCACCCGTTGCCACGGGGAGGAGTTTGCGCAAACTGGCAACTGTGTAGTCAGCGGTCGAGCGAGTTCCGTCGAACAAGGAATGTGTTAGATCCTCGATTACGACATGGCCAAGTCGTTGCAGTCGCGCAATTTGGCCAACATACTCGTCGTCGCGTGCATGCCCAAAGTACCGCGCCATCAGTACTGCGCATTGCCGAGCGGAACCCAACTCCTCAAGAATCTCCAGGGCACCAAGATCGATCTGAAGTGTGTCAGTCATGGGCAAATATGAAGGCTTCACAGAATTAGCAAGGAATGGCGCTAGAATGCTGTCGCAAAGATATTGGGGCAGAAAGACACGCTCTATTCCACGGATAAATAACTCGTGAGCGATGTCGTTGAGTGCCTGCCTACCGGTTTCGACATACTCAATATGTGTGGGGGCAAAGTCTTCCCACGGCGGAGACTGGGGAATATCGGTCAGAGATCCTGAGCCGAGTGAAGAGAAATACGATCCAATATCTGGCATCACACCACGAATTCCATTTGATCAATCAACTCGAGTCGGACTGTCGATTAGACGCCCCGCGGCCACTCGCGCTTCGTCCTGGCAGCGCGGCCTCGAGTCGCTCCCTACGGAACAAGAACCGGCTCGTGGCCGGCGTGCTAGACCTTACCAATAGGAGTAAGCACAACATGAAAACAACAAACAATGGGCTGATGGGAGACAAAAGCCATCCTTCAAAAACACTATGAACGATTGCAGCAACACTGAAACTCACGGCAGCTAAATTGGTCCGAAATGCAAGCCTTAAAATTCCAGCATAAATAAACGTGATGCAAAAAGCCCCCCAGATGCCTGCGTAGGCTAATGCGCGCAAAGGACTACTGGCAATTACTAAACTGTCATCCATTCCAATGCCAGACATTGGGTGCGCCGAAAACAGTAGCATTGCGTTAGAAAAGGAACTGTCTCGTGAGTTATTATCGCGGAACAATGCTACGTCGATCGCTGCAAGATCCTGGGACCAGATTGCCGAAATCGGCAGTATCAAGAGGCAGACTCCGATCACCAGTTTCCGGGAAATACCGGCGCTCATCAGCGCACTAACAGCGACAACTACTACAACCGCTAGCATGCTCGCCCGACTCGCCGAACTGACAATCGCAATAACTGAGGCAACAACGAGGACGATCGATCTAGTCCCCCAACGACCTGACAGAAGAACGATCCCCGCCAGGATGAAAGCGTAGAATCCAAGGAGATTCGCGTTGTTAGCGAGTCCGCGCAGTCGTTCTCCCTCTATGGCAATCGACGGAAGAAAGAACCCGGTCAAGATCGAACCGATAATAAGGCCACCCAAGCTCCATACCAAGGCGAACCGAAGGTCACGTCGACTCACATACGTGGTACCCCATAATGAAACCCAAATCAGTACAACACCGGAGAAATAGCCGACGAACTGAAAGTATTGCCCGTGCGGCAACGCCGCGAATGACAAAAAGGCTAGAAGTGGAAGCAGGATGCCAGCGAACCGATCAGCCCTGAAACGGTGCTGATCCAGGTTTTGCAGCAAGCCGCTCCTTTTGGCGATTAGACCGCCCACCGCGATGGCTGATAGGCCTGATAGCCGGGCCAAGACCGAAAACGTCCCGTTGTCGAACAACGAAGTGGATGACGCAAATACACAGAGGATGCCGATTAGCAACCAGTACTTGGGGGACATTCGAGCTGCCCAGAGTGCTGCGGCCGCGAGTGCCACGGTAACCCCTAGGGAAACGTACAGGGAATTCACAGCGCCCCAGCCCAAGATGAGAGCCGCTGTAGCTGCACCAACTGCCCACAGGAATGTACGGGCTTCGGGCAGCAAATTACGTAGAGGAATCATTCGTCGCCACCCATGGCGCGCGAACGACTGCCGATCTCGATGGCGGCGCAGATAGCACTTCCTCTAAGTACTGGGCGCCAGCCCGAGGAGAGATGACCTGATATGCCCATTTAGACAGTCGACTCCGTTCCTGTTGGGTCTGTCCTCCGGACCGAACTACGGAGGCCAGCAAATCTGCGAGCGAGGTAACATCGCCCGGCTCGAAAACCCAACCTTGCATTTCCGAGCGAACTAACTGGCTCGCCCCCGCAGCGCTCGAAATGACAACTTTAGTGCCGGCGAGCAACGCTTCGCTGGCTACGGCACCCCAGCCATCATACCGGCTTGGAAGAATTAGAAGGTCACTTTCACTCATCATGGAGCGAACAACGGTGTTGGATTGGTAGGGTAGAAAGGTTATTCGCTCTATCAAACCCAGTTCAGTAGCCAATTGGCGTATCTCCTCTGCAGACTGGCCCTCGCCAACCATTCGAAGATGCCAATTCGACGCATCAAGGGTGGCAAGCGCCCTTATGAGAGACGTCGGGTCCTTCCATGGTGCAAGCTCACCGACATACAGGAGGTCAACATCTCGTGAAATTCGTTGCGCATGGTGAGGTCGTACTATGTCGGCAACAAAATATGCAAAAGGATGCAATCGCTCATCAGGTACACCAATTCTCCTAAACTGAAGAATCGACTGGGCGCCGATACAGAAGAAGAAATCTACCTCTTTGGAGAACCACATATGGGCCAGCTTGTAACGCAGCGTTCTAGCAACCCCGCGCAGGCCCTCAGTTTCCCATGATTCGCTAACAACCGCGATCCTCCCATGCGGACCACGCATCAACTTTCTCATGGTTCGCGTGGTGGCAGGATAGACGCCAAAGCCGGAGAATATGTGACTCGAGCGTGTTCTTTCCCTCTCCAATATCTCCTCGCGTTCCCGAATATCTGGAGAAACAACTACCTTGGCGTCGCCGTAATCCACCGCTTCCCATCCCATCCTGGAGCGCCGTCCCCCAATATCAGACTCTGCCACGACGACGACCCTATTGGTTCCATTCCGAGCCAACTCACGAATCAAAGGGGCTTGGTGAATTGACAGCGTATTCTGCCAAAATACAACGTTCATTATTTGAGTCGATTCATCATAGTAATCTGCTAGGTCCAGGCAGTGCATTCATTCAATCAGCGGAGGCGCGCAACTGTCCTCCACTCTCGCAGGCATTGGTCCAACGCAACGACGATGGCAAGGCCACACAGAATCATGTGAGCAGTGGAATTAAGCAAGGGCCCAACCGCCACGACTAAGACAAAGGCGAGAAGGGCGATAACTGGGCGCCGACCCAGGGCTGAAGCTCGAAACATCAGTAACCCATAAAGGCTGAAGCTCATCAATGTACCGGTTGCAGCCCCACCTACTCCATATGCCAGGGTCAAGAGTATTGTTAGTAAACAACCAATCAATGTGGCCAATAGGGCAGAGCGTCGGATGCGGTGAGATTGGAGGGTTAGAGTATGTACCCAAGAGACAAATTGCCCTATCTGACTCGCCGCGGTAGCGGCTATAAGACTCAAGAGCACTGGTAATACCACGTAGTCATTGCCTAAGACTAAATTCAATATTTCAACGCCCGATAGCTGAACTGCGAGGACCGAAAAACCGCCAATGAGAACCGTAACTATGCCCAACAGACTAATGAAAGATCTCGTCAGGTCTTCACGGCCAGAGTTCCACAACTTTTGGAGCCTCGGATACAAAACCGTACTCCCCAAGCCCAGCACTGCCCCGATTGATAAAGTTACCAATTGGGCCATGGCAGCATACTGCCCCACCTGATCAGGACCAACCATGGCCGGAAGAATCAAGAGTCCGAAGTTGGACATGATTGTGAAAGCCAAGGAACCAAGGGCTAGGGAAACACCCATTACTAATCCCCATGGGCTCTTCTGTTTCGCAGAACCATAGGCCAGGCGAGGGGCTAGGACCACGGCGCCAACGACGGAGGCTAGCCCTGCCACCCCAACGGCAATCGCCCCATTGACGTCAATTAGAACGAGGGCAACAACAGTAATGGTTCGAAGGCCAGTCCCCATCATTAGGCTTGCCGCATATGACCAAGGGCTCTCCCACATGAGCCACACAGTGGCAATGAACCTATTGGCGGCTATGCCAAGACCCCAGCCGGCAACTCCAAACATGATCTCGAACCCACCAAATGGCAATCCGCCAAGGCAGACGACAACGGCTAGTGGCAATAGCACCACAGCTAGTCTTTGGCTAGCAAACCTATAATTAGCCTTTTCAGCCTGAGAGCCCGGGAACCGCTGAAACGGAAGAATAGTAGCCTCAGCACCGAACAAACTGAAATAAGTCCCCAAAACCATGGCAATAGCAATCGACGCATACTCTTCGGGTTCCAAAACCCGCGTAAGAATGGGCAGTTGAACAGCGGCGGCCACTAGGGATGTAATCCTTGCCACGAATACAGCCGCA
This sequence comes from Pseudarthrobacter humi, assembly GCF_024294965.1. NCBI lineage: Bacteria > Bacillati > Actinomycetota > Actinomycetes > Micrococcales > Micrococcaceae > Pseudarthrobacter > Pseudarthrobacter humi. The sequence goes on along the minus strand of NZ_JANCLV010000012.1, from coordinate 118,098 downwards.
GCAGCGGAAAACCAACCATCGGCGGTCTTCCGATGTCTAGCCATCGGCTAAAGCGGTGTCTTCTAGGCGGTCAAGACTCCTAATAATCTTCGCGGGCACCCCGGCTATGAGCACGTTTGAAGGAAAGACATCTCGGACGAGGCTACCGGCCGCTACCATGCACCCTGTACCGACACCACTTCCAACCAAAAAAGTTGATCTCGCCCCAATCCATGAACCGTTGCCGACTACGATTGCCTGGCTATAACCTGATCCGGCTCGCCGCGTTTGATCACTCATTTCATGGCTCCCAGTTATGAACAAAACGTCCTGAGAAATATCGCAATTTGAACCGATAACTATTCGTGCAAGCGCGGTTGGGACGAATTCAGTGCGCCGACCAATCCAAGTACCTGAGCCGATCTGGATATTCGGATATTGTATGACGACGCCGCCATTGATTTTACAGTCAGCTGCAACGTTCACTCCACACCACGAATACAGTAGCGTGCGAAGTCGGAATGCCCGCGTTTGGGGCAGAAAGGCCGAAATGACATTTGCAGCGTGGAGCATGAGCCGGCGCCCGGACTGTATCATATCTAGCGCAGACCCGCCCTGGTCCGGTGACTGTGTGCTGTGGCCCTGATGAAGTTAACCGTTCTCCAGGAAGTGTTCCTGATCAGATAGCCTTCGGGAACCACTCCCGAATTATCGAACGACTCTGACAGCCGCATTTCGACCGCGTCAAGGATTGCCTCTGTTTCTACGCCTGTCGTAATGATTAGACCTGTATCCAGTGACTCGGGCCGCTCAATTGAGTCTCGTAGGGTCACGGCAGGAAACCCTAGTATGGCCGCCTCCTCACTAATAGTTCCACTGTCAGAGAGAACGAGTCTTGCGGATTTCTGAAGCATTATATAGTCGTTGAAGCCAAATGGAGGATGGAAGCGCAAGCCCATTTTCAATGCATCCGGTTGGCCATCCAGCCGGATACGAGTTCGAGGATGGGTTGAAATCAGTACCGGAAGATCGTACTTTTCCGATAACGCGTTCAGTGCCCTTAGGACGCTTTCCAATCGTTTTGGATTATCAACATTTTCCTCGCGATGAAGACTTACCAGGAAATACTGGCCGATCTGGAGGCCTTGTCGATCCAAAACGTCGCTGTCTGCAATCGATGCAGCATTTCCCTCGAGGACCTCCCGCATAGGTGACCCTGTGAGTAGGATCCGTGACGGATGGATCCCCTCGGACAACAAGTTGCGCCTGGCGAACTCGGTATAGACGAGATTATAATCCGCTACGTGATCAACGAGACGCCTGTTCACTTCCTCCGGAACATTCTCGTCGAAGCACCGGTTCCCAGCCTCCATGTGGTAGACAGGAATCTTCATGCGGCGTGCCATCACAGCGGAAATACAACTATTTGTGTCGCCCAACACCAGCATCGCATCCGGCTTCTCATCCGCCAGGACTTTTTCAACTGAAGAAAGAATTGAACCCAGAACCGAGCCGAGAGATGTAGTGTCGGCATTCAGGAAATGATCAGGGCGTCGGAGTCCCAAGTCCTCGAAGAAGACTTCGTTGAGCTCGTAGTCATAGTTCTGCCCCGTATGAACGACGACATGTTGCGTATGAGCATCGAGGCGTTTGATGGTTGAAGCCAGTCGGATGATCTCGGGTCGCGTTCCTACAACGGTTAGAACCTTTAGTCTTCTGGTAAGAACTGTCATACCTTCTCCTGGAACGTGTCTGGTGAATCCGGATCGAAAAGCTCGTTTGCCCAGAAGGAAGTGTAGAGCAAGTCATCACCGATATTCTCGATGTTGTGTGTCCAGAGCGTGGGCATATCTATGGCCACAGGCGTATTGCCCTCAACGTCAAATGAAAAGACTTCGTCGGAAAACAATTTCCGCATGGATATTCGTCCACTGCCAGCCAGAACCGTAAACCGCTCGATCTTACGCCGATGAAAGTGTTCACCCCGGATGACTCCAGGCACAGTTGTAGAAAAGGACGACTGGCTACTGGAATCGGCAGACCTCGTCAGTTCGAAGAAAGATCCTCGGGCATCCGCATGACGCGTGAGTCCTATCACTCGCTCTGACGGTGGCAAAAAGGAACGATAAGTATTAAACAAATCACGTTGGAACTTCGAGGCCAAGGGTGGAAATGTTCCGTCCCTGTAGCAGCCAGAGATCCGACTCAAGTCTTGGAGCAGTTCAGAAACACGACAATGGGACACCCATTCGTTCAACCGCTCCACTGCTTTTGCGCCAGTCAAGATGTCAGCCGCATCCTGAGCGTGCAGCAGTGCAAGTTCTCGATCCCCCTGCACCTCGGGCGCCTCACCAATAGCAAGCAAGTGAGCAAATGTCGCTGTAACCGAATTATAAAACGGCCTACCGTGTTCGCCGAATAGGTTCGGGAGCTGGACGTCGATAAATTCAGCCCCAACCTCGACAGCAGCTGCTTCCAACACGTTGGCCGCTGCTTCCTTCGACTGGCCATAGACTGTGCCGTTGCCCGATTGGGTAGAGTTCCCATTGACAATTAGTGCGGGTGGCGCAGGACACTGAACAATTGCTCGTGCAAGTTGGTGGGCAAAACCTATGTTCCCGTCCGCAATTTCTGCGTCTGTACCCCTATTTACACCGGCAAGATGTATTAGACGCTCGGTCCCGGCAATCGACGCCGTAGCGCTAACTTCGTCGAAGTGACGTCCAAGTGCCACTGCGGTTGACTGGACTCCGCGGCTTTGAAGGGCTGCGCGAGTGTGGAAGCCAAGAAAGCCACCAGAACCCGTTATCGCCATAGGGCCTTCGGGCCGAGTCATACGGCTGGCTCCAAGCGGGACGTTATTCCAGCAGCAGCCAGTTCGAAACGGACTCCAGGAAGGGTGAGGAGCAATCCTTCAATCTCCGGAACTGACAATTGGTTCGTGGTGTGGGAGTCATAGTCGGTGTACTCCGCTTGGTCTCGGACACCCTCGCTAAAGTACAACTTGTAATTTAGGTCCCGGTTGTCCGCCTTAATCCTGAAGTACTCGTTCATGTCCTCAGCCCGCGTAAGTTCTTCCCTGCTCGCAAGCGCCTCAGAGGGCTTCTCCGCATGACGCGTGCCGATGACTTCAATCTTCGGAGTCACTTCAAATAAGTTGCAAACAGCTTCGGCCAAATCTCCGATCGTGGAGGCTGGCGCCTTACGAACGAATAGGTCTCCCTGATTTGCATTGTGAAATGCAAAATCTACCAAATCTACGGAATCGTCAAGGGACATCAGGAAGCGTGACATAGCCGGATCGGTTACGGTTATGTTTTTCCCACGCTTGATTTGCTGTATAAATAGTGGAATTACCGATCCTCGTGAATACATGACATTCCCGTAACGAACACATGATACGACGGTCTCTGCAGAAGGATTATTGAGGCCGTGTGATTGCGCAACCTTTTCCATAAGAGCCTTACTCATACCCATGGCATTCACTGGATAAACAGCCTTGTCCGTGCTAAGACAAACCACAGACTTGACCCCGTTGAAGTCTGCCGCCCGAACAACGTTCTCACTACCAACTACGTTGGTTCGCACCGCTTCCATCGGGAAGAACTCGCAGGACGGGACTTGTTTGAGTGCCGCGGCGTGGAATACGAAGTCAACGTCGCGGCTGGCCTTTGCCACACTGTCGTAGTCACGGACATCGCCGACGTAGAATTTCAGGCGAGGGTCGCCCATTTCATGGCGCATGTCATCCTGTTTAGCCTCATCGCGACTGAAAATTCTAATCTGCTCGACGTCGCTTTCCAACAGCTTGGCGGCCACCGTGTGGCCAAAGGAGCCAGTTCCACCTGTAATCAGGATCTTCTTCCCAGCGTATTCATTCTTCGTTACCGGCATGCTCTACTCTACTTCCGCTGCTCGAATTGAAAATTCCATTTACCCTAATTCACAAGACTGCACAAGTCGCCAATGGATGCTTTAGTAACCAAGTGCAATTCGTTCCATTAAGCGTTTTCTACAAATCGTTTGATTGTGGTTCCGACAACGGCCATTTGCTGGTCAGACAGAACCGACCCACTTGGCAGTGTCAGTCCTCTTTCGAAGAGGCGCTGCGAAGACCCATTAACTGTGGCCCGGGAGGATCTAAAGACAGGCTGTAGATGCATTGGTTTCCAAAGGGGACGACTTTCAATGTTGGCCGCCTCAAGTGCCATACTCAGCGCCTTTGCATCGAACCCAGCAATTTCTGGATCGACGAGGACCGAAGTCAGCCAGAAGTTATCATCCGCATGCGTTGAGGCACCGAAGATTTCCACACCCTCGATTTCGGAAAAGAGTTCGATGTAGAAGGCCCTGTGCCCCGCGCGTCGCGCAATCATTTCATCCAGCCTCGACAGCTGCGCCCGTCCCAGGGCCGCTAGGAGGTTACTGAGACGATAGTTATATCCGATGTCTGTGTGTTCATAGTGGACCACGGGTTGCCGTGCCTGCGTCGCCAGGTACCGGACGTGGTCGGCTATCTCCTCGTTGTCGGTTAACAGCATGCCACCGCCCGACGTCGTCATTATTTTGTTTCCGTTGAAAGAGAAAATGGCCGTGTCACCCCATGACCCTGCCGGAAGGCCCTCGTGGAAAGCGCCAAGCGATTCGGCGGCGTCTGCGACCAGCGGAACACCAAACTCGCTGGCCAGCTGCCCTATAGTGACGTAATCCACGCATTTTCCCAGCAGGTCGACGGGAACTATGGCAGCTACCCTTTCGCCGGCCAGGTGCAGTGCCGTCAGTGTCTCACGAAGCAAGGTCGGATCCATGTTTCCGGTCTCGGGCAAACAGTCGACAAAGTAAGGTTCAGCGCCTGTGTACTTGATAGCATTTGCCGTTGCGGCAAAGGTCATCGTCGATGTCAGAACTACGTCACCAGGTCCGACGCCGTGAGCGAGTAGAGCCAAATGAAGTGCTGCTGTCCCGGAGTTAAGCGCGACGGCATGTTCCCGCCCAATCCGATCAGCCATTTCGTTTTCGAACGAATTAACGTCCGGTCCAAGGGGTGCGATCCACCCCGACTTTAGGGCCTCAAGAATGTATTTTTCCTCTACATCGGAGACGTCAGGAGAGGACATATAGATGCGATTAGTCATTCTGCGATCCTAGAGGTGAGGTGAAGTAGGCCTTCGGTGCTTCAACCGAGCGGATAGTTGGATGCTGCCATTGAGATGGGTCCAAGTCTCCTGGTTCCAGCGGAGGTACAGTTGTGTGCGTTATTTGAGGATGGAATGGTCGTAGATCGATCTCAGATATGCCGAGAAGTTCCTCATGAAGTTTTTCTCCTTCTCTGAGACCAGTGAAAACGATCTCGATAGGACGCTCCGACATCGCAACCATTCGTTGTGCGACATCGAGTATCCTTACCGGGCTTCCCATGTCCAAGATCAATGCTTCGCCCGGCCGACCGATGGCTCCCGCCTGGATAACCAGTTGGCAGGCTTCTGGAATTGTCATGAAGAATCTGGTGACTTCCGGATCCGTGACCGTAACGGGACCTCCCGCCTCAATCTGCGCAATGAATGTTGGAAGCATTGAACCGCGACTCCCGATTACATTTCCGAACCGCACCGACAGATAAGCACTCTTCGTTTCACTCGCATACCACGCAGTGAGTCGTTCTGCCACTCTTTTCGAATGGCCAAGCACACTCGTCGGGTTTGCAGCCTTATCGGTCGAGATATTCACGAAGGTCTCGACCCCCACGCTTCTGGCCGCCGCTAGCACATTCAGCGTTCCAATAACGTTGGTCTTCCAACCCTCGTCTGGATATTGCTCGAGCATCGGAAGGTGTTTGAGCGCGGCAGCGTGAAATACCACCTCCGGCTTGCGGTCATTGAATATTTTGGAGATAGCCTCAGCATCGCGAATGTCTGCGAGGACCACGTCACTGCTGTCCAAGAGGCCGTGCCCCAATATGGTCATTTGCACGCCATGGAGGGCCGACTCGTCGCGATCCAACATGATCACTTCTTTGGGTGAAAAGGACGAAATTTGTCGGCACAACTCCGCACCGATTGAGCCCCCCGCGCCCGTGACAAGTACGCGCTTACCCTTGATATACCCTGCGACCGATTCAATTTCTGTGTTAACGGGGTGGCGACCAATTATGTCTTCGATGGCTACATCACGTAAATCACCAAGCTTCATTCCGGTTTGCAATAGTTCCGACAGCAAAGGAAGAACCATCATTCGTAAGCCAGCTTCGTCCGCCTCGTCAGAAAGCTTACGAATGAAGTCCGCGTCAGCCCGGGCGATGCAAAGGACCAGGGCCACAGCATTTGTATCGGCGGCAGCCTTCTTCAAGTCGCGTCTGGAGCCTATTACTGGAACATTTGACAGTCTCAGATGGCCTTTGTGTGGATCATCGTCAATCAGGCCCACGGGCACATACGGAGACGTTGGATCAGTCAACATACGTCGGACAAGGTAGGCCCCTGTCTGCCCCGCGCCGTATACGAGTGTGCGCTGAGCAGACTCCCGAGGTCGGGTGTTCCGTTCCCGTACGACTCGCTGGAGATGTCTAGTTCCGCCCATCAAGACGAACGCCACAGGTAAGGCCACAAGTGTGGTGCTGCGCGGAAGCCCCGGCTGGCTGATGAACAATACATTGACCACGAAGAGAATGCTGGCAACTGTGACGACGGTTAGAAGAAGAGTCTGAGCTTCGTGGAAGGCACCATACTGGTGACGACCTCGATATAGCGACCATAGCCATCCACACACTGCTTGGAGCAGTATCGCCAAGAGCACAAGGATGCCGACGGAGAGCCAATTCACTTGTCCCGCTACAAAGTCAAACCGAAATAGGACGGCGAATGCGATGGAGATAACCCATGCCTCGGCATCGACCGCGTACTGAAGAATCCGATATGCCCATCGTTCCGCGAAACCCGCCGACGACGTACTGCGCGCAGCTTCCTTCAAAGTTCCCACAGAGTTCCCCCACACTAGTGACTCACGAGCGCTTTAGCGGAAGCCTGCACGCTGAAGCCTCAGTCGATTAAACGTAGACACCAGGGCAGATACCCTTTTGGGCCGCGTACCAGAGCTGTGTCCCTCGCTATTAAAGCACCTCAACGGAGGTGAGCCGGTCGTTAGACTGTCGCCAGGGATGCGACAGATTCAAAGTTTGTAGCTGACACTTGTTTGAGTTAACATTGCGGCCGCAACACGCATCGCGTCCTGATTTGTCGCATCCAGACGCACGGACCGCTGAAACTTCTGTACGGATCGTCGCGCACACAATCGATGCGCACACAGAGGGGTCGAGGTGCGCTTCCACCACATCGACGCCAAACTATGTCGATGACATGCAGCAATTTCGTTGGCAACCGTGTGGCGTGACCTGAAAACCTGGGTGGTTTGGCATCGACGTTTGTGACTCATCCAAGAAGGTAGGCTTGGTGAAACTTGGCCGCGTGAAACCCCATCTGAAAGGGGCTCGATTTTGGAGCTAAAGGACTATCTGCGCATTCTACGCCGGAGCTGGATTACCGTTTTGGCGTGCGCACTTATTGGCACGCTCGGCGCCGGGGCAGCCTCACTGCTCATAAGGCCGAGTTATACCTCAGAGACGAAGTTGTTTGTAGCTCTTCAAAATTCTGGCTCCGTGGCGGAGTTGCAGCAAGGAAACATTTTCACGCAGGCTCGAGTTCAGTCATATGTCGAGACTGTGAGCACTCCGGCCGTGCTTCAACCTGTCGTCGACGCCCTGGGTTTGGACACCACTCCCGAGGTCTTATCGGGAAGCATCACGGCGACCTCGGACGTTAAGACTGTTCTGATTAGCATCTCCGTCGTAAACCCATCCCCGGTTCAAGCAGCCGCTATAGCTCAGGCGGTGGCCGACAGCCTAGTGAACGTCGTCGATGACTTGGAGCGCCCGTCGCGAGGCGATGTTTCTCCAGTCAAGCTGTCCATCGTCACGCCTGCCATTGCAGCGAGCACTCCCTCGTCACCCAATGTACGTCTAAATTTGGTACTCGGACTTCTCGTCGGCGTCACAGTTGGCATCGCCGTCGCAGTGCTCCGCTCAGTATTGGACACACGTGTTCGTGGCGAGGCAGACCTCCGCCGCATAACCGAAGCGCCTATTCTCGGTGGAATTAGTTTCGATCCGGAGGCAACAAAAAACCCCCTTCTAACTCAGTCCGCCCCGCAGTCTCCGCGCGCTGAGTCGTTCCGCCAGCTTCGAACCAATCTTCAGTTCGCGCATGTAAGCCACCGCTCTAAAACCGTCCTAGTTACTTCGTCGCTCCCTGGTGAGGGTAAGAGCACGACAGCGACCAATCTCGCCATTGCACTCGCTCAGGCCGGCCAGTCAGTAGCACTGGTGGATGCGGACTTGAGGCGCCCGATGGTCGCAGATTATCTAGGTCTTGAGCGCAGCGCTGGACTCACAACGGCGCTTGTTGGCAGAGCGGATCTTGATGACGTGCTCCAGCCCTGGGGTGATGACAACATGTACGTATTAAGCGCAGGCCAGATACCTCCAAATCCTAGTGAACTCTTAGGATCCGAGGCGATGAAACAGTTGATACTTCGTCTTGAGGCTGCTTTCGACGCCGTAATTATTGATGCGCCACCGCTGCTACCCGTCACGGATGCAGCAGTTCTGGCCCAACAGGTTGGCGGCGTTGTTCTAGTAATCGGATCGCAAAAAGTTCATACCACTGATGTGGAAAAGTCGCTTTCCGCATTAGCCATGGTCGACGCCGATCTCCTGGGCGTTGTGTTGAATCGGTTGCCAACGAAGGGTCCGGATGCCTACGCATACAGCTACTACAGCAACGACGGTCACACGACATCTACACCGCGCCGCCCCAAGAGTGTGAACCGTTCGGAGCCGGGACTTCCTGACTCAACTTTTGAGCAGCTACTGAATGGAGAGCCTCGGAGCACATCACGGTTGCGCGAGGTCCGCAATAGGGGCCGAGGTGACAACTAACGTCCCCGGTCCCCGGCGATTGAGCGATGATGTTCGGACTTCCGAAGACGGCGCCCCGGCAACTAAAAGGGGCGGCTCAAGACGGCCAAAGCATCACCCAAACCGCCAGCTCCAACGAGTGCTGTCTCGCGTTGCGAGCGTTCTTGGAATCGCGATATTGTTATCTGCCGGTCTTGCCGGCTGGATTGCCTTTAGAGCTAACCAGGTTAACGCCGAGTTGAACGCTGCTACAGCCTTGATCGCAGACTTCAAGAGCGACATTGCGTCGAAAGATACTGCGGCAGCCGCGGCGACGATAGACCGAATCTCCAGTCACACGGCGCGCGCCCGAGATGCGGTCGAGGATCCCCTGTGGAAGCTTGCCAGTGTGGTGCCGATACTCGGACCAAACCTATCCGCTGTTCGCGAAGTAGCCGTGGCTGCCGACGAGGTCGCTTCAGGTACTGCCATGCCAATAGCGAAGATAGTCAGTTCTCTGGATTGGGAAAATCTGTCCCCGGCCGGGGGAAGTATCGACATAAGTCCCCTCAGCAGATCTGCGCCGGCCATTGTCTCAGCCTCAAATACCCTGGAGCTGACATATTCTCGATTACAGTCCATCGACAAATCCAGATTGGTTGTGCAGGTGGCCGTGCCCCTCACAGAGGCCATGGATAAACTTGGTGAATTTCGTGGGGCTTTACGAACTGCCTCAAACGTATCAAGGATGTTGCCAGCCATGATGGGTTCGGATGAGGTAAGAAGTTATCTCGTCCTCGTCCAGAACAGCGCAGAGGTCCGTGCCACTGGCGGGTTGCCTGGTTCCCTAGCACTAATCCGTGTGGACAACGGGTCCATCGAGTTCGTTCGACAGGAAAGCGGTTCATCGATCGGCCGATTTACCCCACCAGTGCCTGTGGATCCTGACCAGACCCTAATATATTCTGCCCGCCTTGGTACCTTCATTAGCGACGTCAATCTCACACCTGACTTCCCAACAGCTGCCCGTACTGCCAAAGCAATGTGGGAAGCTCGGTTTGGTGAGTCTATAGATGGCGTTGTGTCCATCGATGCTGGAGTATTGGGCCACATCCTTGAAGCCTCAGGACCAATTTCAGTGCCTGTGCCGTTCCACCCGGGATTGCCAGCTTCGCTCACCTCGCAAAACGTAGTGCGAACGCTACTTTCAGACGCGTACCGGACTATCGATAGTAACCAGGCTCAGGATGTGTACTTTTCCGCCGTTTCGCAAGAGATATTCAAAGTGTTGGTTTCAGGCAAAGCGGCAGGACCTGCGTTGTTGAAAGCAGTAACGCAGAGTTTTGAAGAGAACAGAATTCGTGTATGGAGTGACCATAATGACGAGCAGCAGATTCTTGGCGATATTGACATGGGAGGCGCCACATCGGGCCCCAGTGTTGGAGGCGCAGCCTTCGGAGTCTATTTCAATGACGGCACAGGGGCCAAAATGGACTACTATGTGCGACGATCTGTGCAGCTGATCGAGGTTTGTACAAACAATGATTATGCTGAGTACAAGGTTCGAATTAGCACTACCAACACGGCTCCAGCTGACGCGGCGAGTTCTCTACCTGTTTCGGTGACTGGGGACGGCAGGTATGGCACCCCTCCGGGCTCAGTTCAAACCAACGTCGTCGTCTACGGCCCTGCCATGTCGCACGTAGATACCGCTACAGCGGACGGGCAAAAGGTTGGCTTTGGATCCCATCTACATGGCGATCGCCCAGTTGGCATTGTCACCACCCGGCTGGCGCCGGGTCAGTCTAGCGAAGTTGAAATGAGCTTCGTCAAGGTGGTCCAACATAAAGATCCGACCCTGTCTGTCACGCCAACCGTGCAGGAAGTCAAAGATGTGATGCTTCCCACAGAATATGCTAACTGTCGCTAGAAACTCGCGCATACCTTAACAGTTGGTAAACCGACTGGATTGACGTTGCTCACAATCCGCTGCGGGTGGTAAGTTCTATGAGGGTTCAAGGCTCGATATTTCTGCACAGGTCTCTTGCAGAGGGGAAAATCCTCAATTCGGGTACATCAAAAACTTAAACGTCTCCGGGGGGACACCAATGAAGAAAACGCTCGCAACACTCGCTCTTGCAGGATCACTCGCCTTGGTCGGTACAGCGCCGGCTATCGCGGCCAACTACCCGCCCATCCCGCCGCAGGCCGCCGTTTCTGACGGCACCGTAGGCCCAGGCGAACAATTCGTCTTCCGTGGAAAAGGCCCCTTCGCTGGTGAAACACTCACCATCCAGGTAACCCCGGGCAACCCGCCCGCAGCAGGCGGCGCCGCCGTCGGAAACCGGTCAGTAAGCTCCAGGATCAACGTGGTCATCGAGGCGCAGACACTTGCGGCACAGGCAGACGCAGAAGGAAACTTCTCCGTGCCGATCACCATTCGAGAGGCCGGAACCTACCTAATCACTGCCACGGGTAACGCGACGGGCAACACTGTTGGCCCCGTCACGGTAGTGGTCGACCCCGCCTTCGCCAGCGGACTGGCTAACACCAACGGTGGCGGCGCCCCTCTGGCCAACACCGGTGCTGATGCCAGCCTGCTCCTCTGGGGCGCAGCTGGCGTAGGAGTACTCGGCCTGGGCGCTGCTGGCGTTATTCTTGCTCGCCGCAACAAGGCAACTGCTAACGCATAGCCTTTAAGCGCACTCAGGGTGGGTGCTTCTTCGGAAATCCGGAGAAGCACCCACCCTTTGCGTTTAAGGATCGACAGGCTCAACCACGGAATGGACAGACGCAGACGGCAGCCCTGTGGTATTGATTGGACCTATGGGAAGACATTGGCGCAGAATACCGTGGCAGGTTGACTTCTCCATTCCCCTCCCCCGCACACAGGCAATCCCCTACATACTCCTGGGAGTGCTAGCTGTAGTCGCGCTGGGAGCGGCGGCGCTGGCATTACTTAAATCCATGTGAGGCCTGCTTGAGAGGCTTGAACATCCTTAGGTTCTGGCGCACAGTCTTTGTGGCCATGCTTGTGACACTTGGACTGGTGGCATTCTGGCCTAGCCTGGTCGATCAACTCGTGCAGGGTCAGCTGGCAAAAACGTCCTGAGATTCCTCCACGCCCACGGAATTTGTGCATGGTTCAATCGCGAGTTCGTCGAAGCATCCGCCCGTCTAGCGCTCTTCATTCCGTTGGGTGCGGTGGCGGTCCTTGCGTATCCGCAAAAAGCGTCGTGGCAGATCGGAAATTTGGGATTGATCATCTCCGGCTGCATCGAATTGGGCCAGCTGCTGTTTCTTCACAATCGATTCGCGAGCGCGCTGGATCTTGTCACAAACAACGGAGGTGCCGTAATTGGCGCGCTCCTGGTCGCTGCCGCCCTTAAACGGCTACAGACCCGTGGCTGGTCAGCGGCAGGCCCGTAGAGCGTCACAGGAGCAGCAGGAGTTAGCCGATGAAGGCCTTCAGCCAGGTCTTCAAGTCCTCACCGAACTCCACGCGCTCGGAAGCCAGCGTGATGACTGCCTTCAGATAGCTCAGCTTATCGCCGGTATCGTAGCGGCGACCCTTGAACACCACGCCGTACACGCCCGAGCCTTCACCCTCGCCAGCGGCAAGCGTCTGGAGCGCGTCCGTCAGCTGGATCTCTCCGCCGCGGCCCGGCTCCGTTTTCTCGAGGACGCCGAACACCGACGGGTGTAGCACGTACCTGCCGATGACGGCCAGGTTGGACGGCGCTTCGGCGATGGCCGGCTTCTCGACCAGTTTGTTGACGCGGACGTAGTCCTCGCCTTCAATGGCCGTGATGTCCGCGCAGCCGTATGCACCGATCTCCGAGGGATCCACCTCGATGAGCGCGATAACCGAACCGCCAGTCTTCTGCTGCACCTCCATCATGGTGGAGAGGAGAGTTTCGGCCTCGTCGATGAGGTCGTCACCCAGGAGGACGGCGAATGGTTCGTTGCCTACGTGCTGGCTGGCGCACAGCACCGCGTGGCCCAGGCCCTTGGCTTCGCCTTGGCGGACGTAGTGGATAGGACCAAGATCAGAGGCCTCGTGGACCAGGTCCAGGCGACCCTGATCGCCCTTCAGCTCCAGCGCGCGCTCCAAGCCGGGTTCACGGTCGAAGTGGTCCTCAAGGGCGCGCTTGCTGCGCCCCGTGATCATCAGAATTTCGTCGAGGCCGGCTTTGACGGCCTCCTCAACGACGTACTGGATAGCCGGGCGGTCAACCACCGGCAGCATTTCCTTCGGCATTGCCTTGGTGGCGGGCAGGAAGCGAGTACCCAAGCCGGCAGCAGGAATGACGGCTTTAGTAATAGATTTCCCCATAGTCATAGGTGAACCTTACAAATCGATTGCCAAAACACGCAATTGATTTCGACAGGCTCAATCACCGGCTTGGGCGGGCGCGATCACCGGCCTTCGAAGACTGGCGCCCGCTTCTCCTGGAACGCCCGGAAGCCTTCGGCATAGTCTGCGCTCTTGCAGAGCCGTGCCTGCTCGGCGTTTTCCTCGGACATGGCGTCCCAGAGGCCCAGCCGCTGGTCGCGGATGTGCGCCACCAGCTCCTTGCTCGCTGTGAAGGCCCCCGTTGCTCCGGCGGCAACCCTTGTCACAATTTCCTTGGCGTTGGCCAACAATTCATCGGCGGGCATGGCCCTGCTGAACATCCCTCGCGCCACCGCCTCCGTTCCTGATATGAGCTCGGCCGTGTAGATCAGGTCCAGCGTCCGGTGCATGCCCAGCCGCTCCGTGAAATACCAGTGCCCGCCTGAATCCAGCGTGGCGCCCAGCTTGGCAAACGGCGACCCGAACTTGGCGTTCTCCGCCACGTACACCACGTCCGTGGCCAGCAGCAGGCCCAGCCCCACACCAAGGCACGCCCCATGGGCGGCCGCGAACGTCGGAGCCGGGAACGCGCTCATCTTCTTCAGCAGCGGCTGCACCAGCCCGCCCAGGTACGCCTCGGCGTCGTCCGTCTCCGGCGCCACGCCCGAAATATCCCGGCCCGCGCAGAAGGCGCGGCCCTCTCCCCTGAGCAGCAGCGCCCGCACCTCACCGCGTGAGGCGGCGGCAGCGGCGTCGTCGTACGCCTGTGTTAAATCGGCGAGCGCCTGCTCATCGAGCGAGTTCAGCTTGTACGGCGCGTCCAGGACCACTTCGGCGACGTTGTTGGCGATGGAGAGGGAGATCATGGGTTCCTTAAACGTCGAAGTCGACTGTTACTTCTTTGCTCGTGGGGTGGCTCTGGCAGGTCAGGACGTACCCCTTGTCCAGTTCATCCTGCTCCAGCGCGTAGTTTTCGTCCATGGTCACGGTGCCGGTGACCAGTTTGGCGCGGCACGTGCCGCACACTCCCCCGGCGCACGCGAACGGCACATCCGCGCGGACCCGCAGCGCGGCGTTCAGGATCGACTCGCGGGCGTGTGTGGGGCTGGCCACCTCGCCCTGCAGGCCGTCGAGCTTGAACGTGATCTTGTACGTCTCCTGGGATTCGTCCACCACCACGGGACGGCCCGCGTGGCCCTCCGGGCGGTCCGGCTTGCCCGACGTAAACAGCTCGAACCGCACGTGCTCCGGCTTCACCCCCCGCTCGGCCAGGGTGTCCCGGCACAGCTGCACCAGCTCGAACGGCCCGCACAGGAACCACTCGTCCACATCGTCCGCGTGGATGGCGGTGCCCAGCAGCTGCTGGAGCTTCCCGGCGTCAATCCGTCCGCTGAGCAGCGGCGCGATCCGCTGCTCGCGGGACAGCACGTGGTGGATGGCCAGCCGCTGCGGGTACCTGTCCTTCAGGTCCGCCAGCTCCTCCAGGAACATCACGTCCATGGCGGCCTTGTTGGCGTAGATCAGGTCAAAGCGCGTCTCCGGGTTGGCCGCCAGCAGCGTGCGGGCGATCGCGATCACCGGGGTGATGCCGCTCCCCGCCGCGATGGCCACAAAGGTGCCGGCGCCCTGGGAGGCGGCCTCCCCCGCGAGCTCCTCCGGGTGGTTCATGGAGTTCATGACGTTCTGCTCCACGGCCTTGCCGTCCCTGCCGTGCTTGGACACAAACGCGCCCATGGGGCTCATGACGTCCAGGGTGTCCCCCGCCTTCAGCTCCGCGTTGGCCCACGTGGAGAACAGCCCACCCAGGTCCTGCTTCACGGCCACCCGGATCTCGCTGCTGCCGTCCGGGAACGTGCGCGGCTCCGCGCAGATGGAGTAGCTGCGGCGGATCTCGTGCGGCTCGCCGGTCTCATCCGGCAGCGTGGTGCGCAGGGCCACGTACTGGCCGGGCAGGTAGTCGAACTGGCCGGCGAGCTGTTTGGGTACATCGAAGGTCACCTCGATGGCGTCCTCGGTCAGCCTTCTTACTTCGGTGACGGTGAGGGTGTGGAAGGACGGACGACGGCGGCCGCTGGCTAGCGCCGATTCGGCGGCGGTCTGGCGCACAACAGGCATGGGGTTCCTTACAGGACTTTGAAGTAGTCGAACGGTTCCAGGCAGTCCTTGCAGACGTACAGCGCCTTGCAGGACGTGGAGCCGAACCGGGTGAGCTCCTTGGTGTTCAGGCTGGAGCACTGCGGGCATTTCACGGCCATTTTGAGCCTGATGGGGCCGCTGTGGCGGGCGGCTGCTGCCATGCCCGACGGCGGCGCGATGCCGTACTCCCGCAGCTTCGCCTTCCCGGCCTCGGTCATCCAGTCCGTGGTCCAGGCCGGGGCGAGCACCAGGTCCACCTCTGTCTGTTTGTAGCCTTCCTTGGCGAAGGCTGTTTTCAGGTCGTCGCGGATGGCGTCCATGGCCGGGCAGCCCGAGTACGTGGGCGTGATGGTGACCCTTACGCTTTGTTCCCCTGTCACCTGCACGTCGCGGAGGATCCCCAGGTCCTCGATTGTGAGCACGGGGATCTCGGGATCGCAGACCGTGGCGGCGATGTCCCAGGCCTTCTGCTGCTCTGTCAGTTGCTCGACGGCCACGGCGGTCACCAGCTTGCTCCGGGGTACTCGCGCGCCAGGACCTGCATCTCCGCGAGGATGTAGCCCAGGTGCTCGGAGTGCCGGCCATGCCGACCGCCGCCCGGGGCAGCCGGCACGACCGGCACCTCAAGCTCGGCTTCCGCGAGGATCTCCCCGGTGAGGCGGTCAAAGTCCGCTTTCAAGCTGGAAGGCTCGACGGCGGCGCCGGTTTCGGCCAGGCGGGCGGTCAGCTCGTCGTCCTGGAAGAGCTCGGCAACGTAGGGCCACATCTGCTTCAGGCCCTGGATCATCCTGGTGCGGGATTCGTCCGTGCCGCCGGCCAGGCGGAGGATCCACTGGGCGCTGTGGTCCCGGTGGTAGTCCACTTCCTTCACGGCCTTGGCGGCGATGGCGGCGAGTGTGGTGTCCGTGGATTGCGTGAGGCGGCGGTAGAGCTCGAACTGGTAGTAGCTCACGATGAACTGGCGGGCGATGGTGGCCGCGAAGTCGCCGTTGGGCTGCTCAAAGATCGCGGCCGACCGGAACTCGGGCTCGCGCCGGAAGTACGCCAACTCGTCCTCGGTCTTGTCCCAGGCGCCGCCCGCGTAGGTGAGGAAGCTTCTTGCGTGGCCCAGCTGGTCCAGGGCGATGTTGCCCAGGGCCACGTCCTCCTCCAGCTCGGGACCGCGGGAAATCCAGTGGCCCAGCCGCTGCGCGAGGATCAGGCCGTCGTCCCCGAGGCGCAGCGCGTACTCGGCCACGTCCTCGGTGGGCCTGGCCAGGCCGGTGCGGACCTCGAGGGCGATGTCCTCCGGGCGCAGGGCGTTGCCGGGGGTGATGCGGGTGGCGGATTCTGGGCCCACGCCGGCGAGGGCCCCGCCGCGAGCTTGCGAGCTGTGGGAGCCGGTGGGGATGGGTGCAGAGTTCACAGGTGCTTCACCCCTTCGCTCTTGGTGTAGTACGTGGCGTGCCGGTAGTCCTTGCCCTGCGGGGACTCGAAGAACGAGCCCTTGGCGTCCGGGTCGCTGGCGGCGATGGCGTCGGCCGGCACCACCCAGATGGACACACCCTCGTTGCGGCGCGTGTAGAGGTCGCGGGCGTTGCGCAGGGCCATGGCGGCATCCGGCGCGTGCAGTGATCCGGCATGGACGTGCGACAGCCCGCGGCTTGACCTGACGAAGACCTCCCAGAGGCCCCAGGCGTTGCGGTCGGTGGCCGGCTCTGGGGCCACGCCGACAGGGGTCCCTGGCCGAGCTTGCGAGGTTGGGGAGTCGGTGGGGATCATGCTGCGTATTCCTTTGTCTTCAGTGACTGTTTTGCTGCATACGCCGCGGCTGCTTCGCGGACCCAGGCGCCGTCGTCGTGCGCTTCCCTCCGGCGCTCAAGCCGCTGGGCGTTGCAGGGGCCGCGGCCGGCGAGGACTTCGTGGAACTCATTCCAGTCCAGCGGGCCGTGCTCCCACTTTTTGGTGTCCTCGTTGAAGCGGATCTCGCTGTCCGGGAGGGTGAGGCCCAGCACGCGGACCTGCTCCACCATCATTCCCACGAAGCGGCTGCGGAGTTCGTCGTTGCTGAAGCGCTTGATGTTCCAGGCCATGGACTGGCGGGAGTTGGGCGAATCGTCGTCCGGCGGGCCGAACATCATCAGCGCCGGGGCGTACCAGCGGTTCACGGCGTCCTGGGCCATCTGCTTCTGCTCCGGGGTGCCGTGGGCGAGTTCCAGCAGGATCTCGAAGCCCTGGCGCTGGTGGAAGCTCTCTTCCTTGCAGACGCGCACCATGGCGCGGCCGTAGGGGCCGTAGGAGGCGCGGCACAGCGGCACCTGGTTGCAGATGGCGGCGCCGTCCACCAGCCAGCCGATGGCACCCATGTCCGCCCAGGTCAGGGCCGGGTAGTTGAAGATGCTGGAGTAGCGGGCCTTGCCGGCGATGAGATCGGCCGTCATCTTGTCCCTGCTTTGGCCAAGCGTCTCGGCGGCGGAGTACAGGTAGAGCCCGTGGCCGGCCTCGTCCTGGACCTTGGCCATGAGGATGGCCTTGCGCTTCAGGCTCGGGGCCCTTGAGATCCAGTTGGCTTCCGGCTGCATCCCGATGATCTCCGAGTGGGCGTGCTGGGAGATCTGGCGCAGGAGGGTCTTGCGGTAGGCGTCCGGCATCCAGTCTTTTGGTTCAATGCGGGAGTCCTCTTTGATGACCCGGTCGAAGTTGGCCTGACCGTCCGCGTCCTGGCGGTCCTTGGCCTGGCTGTCCCTGGCCTGGCTGTCCGCGTCGCGCTGGGCGTTGGCTTCCATGGTTGCTCCTATGCACCTGCCTGGATTGGTTCGATTTATTTACCGACCGTTCGTTCAGGATATGCGTGGAGTGCGGAAGGCGTCAAGGCGCGGGCCACGACGCTCTCTCACTTAATGCGGCTTTTTCGGCAACGCTCTCTCACCGGCTGGCGACGCGCATATCCCTTGTCGACGCGCATCTTCCCTGACGCGGCCCATATTTCGTGCGCGTCAGATCGGATGCGCGTCGATTGCGATCGTGCGTGTCGACCGTCGTGAGGTAGGGGGGAACCTAGCCCCTTACCCGCACCTCCGCAATGGCCGCGGATGGCAGTGAGCTCAATTCCGGTAAACCTGAACCGTGACTGCATCAATTGACTTTCAACCGAAAGAGGCACAAAGTGACGCCATACACCACGCCGTTGGTGATATCCGTTCATGGTGGGGGCTACAGCACGGATTTCTAATTGCTCTCACGCGATGAGCCGGCCAGCAGGCCGGAAGCGGGAAACCAGCAAGTCGCTGGTTCCTCCTTCCAGTCCAGCGTCAATGTCGACAGACGCGTCAAGCGAATCATCCTGCTCTTCCCCGTGAATTTCCCGTGACCAAAATCCAGATCTGCAAGATCCGGCCGATGAAAGAGGTACCGATGATTCCTCATACGCCGGCCGTCCCCGAGGCCCGCATCAGCGGTGACCTGAACGGAACAATCACTGCGTGGAATGCCGGTGCCACCGAAATGTTCGGCTTCAGCGCTGACGAAGCAATCGGCCGGAACTATGACCTGCTGACCACCACGAACGGACCCATTCTGCATCGGGGGGCCCTGGAACATCTCCTGGCCGGAAAAGGCTCCAGCGAGGTCCGGACCCGCTGGCGGCGCAACGACGGCCGCGTCGCCGAGGTTTCACTCACGCACTCACCCCGGTTCGACGCCGACGGAGTACTGATCGGAAGCTCCACCATCGCACGGGACGTCACAGCGGTGTCGCAGCTGCAGGACGAGGCCGGCAAGGAACGCGAACGGCTCATCGAAGCCCAGGAGATGGCCCATGTGGGAAGCGCCGAATACGATTTCTCCTCGGGCCGGTGGTGGCATTCGGAGGAATTTGGCCGTCTTCTGGACCTCACCACGGGCGAGAAAGTCTCCATATCCATGCTTCTGGAAAAAATCCATCCCCAGGACCGGGACGGTGTCAGGTCCGACTGGAATTCCCTGGACCGGGCCGGCTCCCGGCATCTTGACCGCGAGCTCCGCCTCATCCAACCAACCGGTGACGTGCGCTGGATTCTGGCCAGCGTCAGGGTCACCGGCACCGGCATCCGGACCAGGGTACTCATCACCGCCTTAGACATCACCGCCCGTAAGCTGGCCGAAGCGGTCCTGACACATCAGGCATCCCATGACGCGTTGACTGGGCTGCCCAACAGGATCCTGATCAAGACCATCCTCCATGACCTCCTGGGCCGCAAAGCATCCAGTGTTGTGGTGTTCTTCCTGGACGTTGACCGGTTTAAGACCGTCAATGACGCCGTCGGCCACGCCGCCGGAGACGCCATCCTCAGTCAACTCGCGGCCAGGCTCCGTCCCGCCATCCGGCCCGGCGACACCGTTGGCCGGTTCGGCGGCGACGAATTCATCGTGATCTGCAAAAATCTGCACGCCACGGAGGCTACTGCCGTGGCCGAACGGCTCCGCACCGCTGTCAAAGAGGCATTCACGCTCGACGACCGCCAGATTTTCCTGAACATCAGCATCGGCATTGCCCCTGCCAGCCCGGGAGACACAGCGGAGACCATCCTCGACGCAGCCGACCTGGCCATGTACCAAGCCAAGAAGGCCGGCGGCGACCGCATAGCGACCCGCGACTCCCACACCCAGCCCGCCGCCACCGCCCGACTCAACCTCGAATCCGACCTCCGCCTCGCCCTGGGCCGGAATGAGCTCAGTCTCCACTATCAACCCGTGATCGACGTCAAAACCGGGAGGCCGGTTGGTCTCGAAGCCTTCCTGCGCTGGGAACACCCCACACTCGGCCTGCTCCAGCCCGCAAGCTTCATCAGCCTCGCCGAAGACAGCGGCCTGATCGTTCCCATTGGTAGCTGGGTCCTCAACCAGGCCCTCCAACAGACCCAACATTGGCGCAACACCCTGCCCGGCGCCAAGGATCTCACGATCTTCGTCAACGTCTCCGTGCGCCAACTCCAGGACCTGCGTTTCGTGGACACCGTCCGGGACGCTCTCTGCACCACCGGCATCAGCCCGGACGCCGTCACCCTGGAAATCACCGAATCCGTACTCATGGATCAGCGCGAACTGCCCACCGCCATCGTCCAAGGCCTGCATGCCTGCGGCGTCGGCCTGGCCATCGACGATTTCGGCACCGGCTACTCATCCCTGAGCCAGCTCCGGTGGCTATCCGCCGACACACTGAAAATCGACAGGTCCTTTGTATCAGAACTCGGCTATAAAGATCCCAGCAGCGCCTCCATCATCCAACTCATCCTCGGCATGGCCCGCGTCTTGAACCTCAGCGTCATCGCCGAAGGCGTCGAAACACCGACGCAGTTGAACCAACTACGCAGGCTCGGTGTCCGCCACGCCCAGGGATACCTCTGGTCCACGCCCGTCCCGGCCCACGAAATACCAAAGCAGCTACAAGCACATGCAACGGAACCGACACCGCGCAACGCCCAGCCCCGCGAACTCCCCCGTCGTTCGGATCGTTGAACAGGGACGCGGGGAAAGACTGTGGAACCCAGCGGCCGGGAGGGGCAGCCAACCGAGGTGGGCTGCGGTGGCGCCTGCCGCCGTCGGACGTTCCTCCCCGATTCCTTCGTTCGCGACACGCAACAGCCCGGCGTGTCCCGGGTTTTGCCGTGGTCTTTGGAGAGCAACTGGGCGGGAGCGGTTACCGGGCTCACCGAGCGGACAGGATCCGGCTCTTGGCGCGGCCGATGACCGTTGGCGCCACGCTGCAGAGTGCCCAGTACGCCGATCCTGCGGCCAGTGAGGCGACGACGGCGAGCGCGGGGCTGAGCTCAACCAGCAGCGGGTAGACCAGCCAATGCACCAGGTAGATGTGCAGGGACGCGCTGGCCAGCAGAACGGTGAGGCGCCGGAGCCCGGCCGGGACGGGAATGCTGGGCAGCCACAGGAGCAGGAGTATCCCGGCCAGGACAGTCAGTTCACGGGCGGGGTTGTCGAAGAACCCCGGGATGGTCAAAGCGGCAAGGACACTCACGGCGCCTCGCTGCAGGATATGGCGGGCCCGGGCAACCGCCCATCCCAGCGCGAATAGCCAGAATATGGGCGGTGTGTGCGGAATTCCCGGCTCAAAATGCTCATAGCGGGTGAGCAGCCCGGCGGCGAGCAGCACCAGCGGGAAGAGGAAAGGGAAGCGTTTTTCGGCCCGGCTTACCCAGGGCAGGGCGAGCAGAACCGTCATGCTGACCAACACGTAGACGAGCACCTCGATGAACCAGAAATGCGACCGGGTGGTCACCTCTTCGGGTCCGATAATGGCGTTGAGGAGGACGATGTTCGCCAGGCTGTATCTGTCGGTGATCAGGTACGCGAAGCCGATGAAGGCCATGCTGGGGACGATGACCCTGGCCAGGCTGGCCACTTGCTTCCGCAGCCGCGGCATACGTTCCCCGGACAGCTGGAACCGGGCGAAGTTGAACCCCGCCACAGCCATGAGCACGTGGGCCGCACCCTGCCAGTGCAGGAATCCAATGTGGGTGCTGACAATCAGGAAAATGGAGACCGCCCGCAGCACGATGCTGGTTTCAAGCCGGGCGAAGAGGCGGCGCTTCCGCGGCCGCGGCTGCTCAAGGCGGGCTCCGAGTACTCCCACCGGGGTGATGTGCCAGTCCGGGGGCAAATGTCCCAACGCCTGCTCAAGCCGCACGGACGCTGCCACATACGAAAGGGAGTCCCCGCCGAGCGAAACGAAAGTGTCGCCGTCGGAAATGTCCGTCAGCTCCAGCGTGTCTTCAAAAATCTTCACCACGCTGTCCTGCGGCGTAGCTCCGGAGTTCGTGCTGGACGGCGCGTGTTGACGTGTGGGTTTGGCGAGCGCCAGGACGGCCGGGTAGTCCAGCTTGCCGGACGCCAGGCGAGGGAGCTCCGGCACCGAGTGTACTTCCAGGGCAGCGCGGGGCAGGCCTATGCCTTGGGCGAGGAGCTTGCCGAGCAGCGCGGGGTCGTGTTCACCTTCGACGGCGACCACGAGTCCCTGGTCCGTGCCGGCGCTCGCGGCCTGAATACCAAGGTCGGCAAGGATCCGTTCCACCTGCCCAAGGTCGACGCGGAGGCCGACGATCTTGACGAACCGGCTGCGCCGTCCCACTACCTCGTACAGTCCGTCAGCGTTCTTGCGCGCCAAGTCTCCGGTGCGGAGTTCATCCACCGTCCGCCCGAGGCCGAGGTCCGCCGGCGTCTGGGCGTAACCCAGCATCACGTTGGGCCCGGAATAGACCAGCTCCCCATGTTCCAGTCCAGCGACCGGGTCTATCCGGAAGGCGCCGCCGGGGACAGGGACTCCGATGGCACCCGGCGACGTACCTGCCAGCCGGGGCGGGAGGTAGGCCATGCGTGCGGTGGCCTCCGTCTGGCCGTACATCACAAAGAGATCCCAGCCGCTCCTTGCGCCCAGGCCGGCGTAGCGCCGGACCAGGTCAGGGCCGAGCCTGCCGCCAGCCTGGGTCACATACCTGAGCGTGGGCAGCTTCATCGCGGCGAACCCCACCCGCTCGAGCAACTCGAAGGTGTAGGGAACGGCTGCGAACGATGTGGCGCCCTCGCGGCGGAACAGATCCCAGAAGCAGGGGTCCACCACGGACAGATCCGTCAGGACCAGGCTGGCACCACGCAGCAGGTGGCTGTTGATCACCGACAGCCCGTAGCAGTAGGACATGGGCAGCGTGGTCATTGCCCGGTCGTACTCCGTGATGCCGAGGTATTCCGCGATGGACTCTGCATTTGCCTGGAGGTTTTCATAGGACAGCCGCACAAGCTTGGGTGATCCCGTGGAACCTGAGGTGCTCAACAGAAGGGCCAGGTCCGGGTGCAGGGTGTGTCCGGTGCCAGGCCGCCGCTCCTCCAGTACAGTCCGGCCGTTCGCGGAACTCAGGATAACGTCCGGATCATAGGCCGCCACGAGGGACTCCAGGGCGGCAGGCTTGTCCGCGGGCAGGAGGATCAGCGGATGACCGGCCGCCATGGCCGCCAGGTACCCCACCAGCGAGTCAACATCGTTACCGGCCGTCAGGGCCACCAGGCGTCGTTCGGTACCGAGTCGCCGGCCCAGCTCCTCAACACGGCCGGCCAGTTCCCGATACGTTAAAACACCGTTGCTGGCGGCAACGGCAGTCCTGTCCCCGTAGTTCGCGAGGTTCGCCGCAATCGACAGGCGTTGAAGGTCAAGTTGGGTGCTCATAGGTGTGGTCCAGAGGTGTCTTCGGCGATTTAGGGAAGCCTAACCTTGGAAGAGTACACCGGGCGTTGGTGGATTAAGAAAACAAACTGTGCCCTATTTCTCCAGCTTCTGGCGTAAAGGGCCGCGTCCCGTCCGCGCCTATCTGCGGTTCGACGCCCCGCAACGGATCAGTACCCGGGTCACGCGACGTGCCTGGCGCCGTCACTCGACAACAGTGTCGGCATGCCGATGGGCCACCTTCCATTCGCCGCCTTCGCGGCGATACACCTGCGTGGCACGCAGGGTGTACCTTTGCGGCTGACCGTTGACGGAGGCGGACGTGTGCTCCAGTCCGGCGGTGTAGGCCATGTCATCCACGACGTCGTAGGCCTGCACTTCGAACGCGTACGACGTGCAGTCGGAGAAACTCTTCTCGAGGTCGGCGAAGAGCCCGTCCAGCTCATGCTGGCCATAGGCGTTGCGCCACGCACCCAGGACGCTCACGGGTTCTTTACGTGACCAGATTGCCCGGCGCGGGGCCGAATCGCCGTTGTGAAGGGCCAGCTCCGCCTCGTAAAGCGCGGACTTTACCCAGGCCAGGAAGTCGTCGCGGTCAGTCATGCCTCAGTATGCTCCACGCGCAGCTGATCCTGCACGGCTGCCCGAGCATTTTCACGTCATTGCGTAGCGCCACGCTGCAACGTGCCACGAACCGATAGACACAACGATGCCGTAGGGGGAAGTGTTCCGCATACACAGAATTATTCCCGGTGCGGTAGTATTGTGCCTATGAGTTCAAACTATGTCAGCACCAAGGAAGCGGCAGACCAGCTCGGCGTGAGCACCCGGCAGATCAGAAACATGGTCGCCCACGGCCGCTTGGACGTCCTCAAGTCCGGCAACAGCCTTCTGGTCTCCACTGACTCGCTGAACCGCGCCTACCAGGTGCCCCGCAGGGCTGGCCGCGCCTGGACCCCAAGGATCGCCTGGGCTGCCCTTGCCATGCTTGACGGGGCCGACGCAGCTTGGCTCCAACCCTCCGAGCGCTACCGGCTCCGCCAATCCTTGCAGACCCGCACCGTAGACGAGATCATGGCTGCCGCCCGCAACCGGGCCACGGTTCGCAGGTTCCGCGCCACACCCGACGCGATCTCCAGGCTGCTAGAACACGTAGCTGCCACCGGCGGGACGGCAATGAGGGACGCCGGCATCGCATCGAAGTTTGGTCTGGCCGGAGGCGGAGGGTTCCTCGACGGCTACGTCCCATTGGGCGTCGCTGACGAGATGGCCGAAGCCTTCTACATGGAAGCGGACACGAGCGGGAACGTCACCCTGCGAGAAGTGGAATTCGAGGAAGCCCTCAAAGCAGGTGTTCCCACGGCGGCCATCGCCCTTGATTTGGCCGAATCCGTCGCGACGAGGGAGCACTCTGCCGGCCGGTCCGTTCTGGAGAAGCTCCTCGACGAACAGGTCAACCGTGGCTGACGGAATCCACGACGACGGCCGCGAAATTTGGGACGTCGCCACACCGCCAGGTGGCTGGGGCCAGCCCTGGCCGCAATGCGTCGAGCTGGCCCGGAACCTCCCCGCCCAGCACTGGACTCTGGTCGGCGGACTCATGGTCCAACTCCACGCTGCCCGGGCCGGACTGGCTGTGGCCCGGCCGACCGCGGACGTGGACATCGTCCTTCATCTTGAGACCCCTGGGACGACAGTTGCGCAGGTCCACGCCATCCTTGCCGGGATGGGCTATGCACTGCAGACGTCCATAGACTCCGCTGCTCCGGCCCACCGGTTTGTCCGCGGGAAGGAACAGGTCGACGTAATGGTCGCGGACTGGGTCGCTCCACGGGTCCCTCAGCGACTGGGTGGCCACGATATGTTCGCCCTACCCGCCGGCACCCAGGCCCTGCAGCGGACGGTCTATTGCCGGTTCCCAGTTCCCGACGTCGACGGCGGTGACGACGAAAAGGACGTCCTCATCAGTATCCCCAACGTCCTCGGAGCCCTCGTCCTGAAAGGTGCGGCCTACCGGGATGACAGCCGCGACACCCGCCGCCACCTGGACGATGCGGTCGTCCTCTCCGCCTGCGTCCTGGAACCATTGACCACGCGCGATCAGATGAAGGGCAGCGACCGCTCGCGGATCATCGGCCTGTATGACAGCCTCGGCGACCGTGCACACCAGTCCTGGATGCTGCTCGAGGACGAAGTACGGCAGAGAGCCCGGATGAACCTGAAGATCCTGGCGGACAACCCGCAGAGCGCACCGAAGTTCCGCAGGCTCGGCCAAAGCTAGTTGCACCTTGGTGGGCGCGTCCTTCTGCGGCGGCTGCTTGGAGGCAACTGGGTAGGGGCGCCGGGATTTCGACAAGCTCAAACACCGGGCGGACAGGCTCGACCACCGGGAGTGGAGCGCTACTAGACTTGCCTCATGACACCGCAGGAGCTGGCAAACTTGGCCCACTTGCGCCGGGCCCGTGACCTGATTGACCGCGAGTACGCCCGGCCGCTGGATGTGCCCACCATGGCTGCCGGTGCCCTCATGTCCGCTGCGCACTTCTCCCGCCAGTTCAAGGCCGCGTACGGTGAGACCCCGTACAACTACCTCATGACGCGGCGGATCGAACGTGCCATGGCGCTGCTGCGCGCCGGTGTCAGCGTGACCGACGCGTGCATGGAAGTGGGCTCCACGTCCCTGGGTTCGTTCAGCTCGCGGTTCACCGAGATCGTCGGCATAACGCCCAGCGCCTACCGGGCCCGCGAACACCATGCCGTGAAAGCAATGCCCACGTGCATCGCCCGGCAGCACACCCGGCCCTCGCGCAAACCGAGCAGGATTGAAGAAGCCTCTTCCTAGCCACTCCCCTAGCGTGGGAGACATGAACATTTCATTGAAGTACACCAACGTCACCGTCAACGATGTCGATGAGTCCCTCGCGTTCTACCGCGACGCCCTTGGCCTGGAAGTCCGGAACGACGTCGGCTCGGACGGACAGCGCTGGGTCACCCTCGGAAGCGCCGCCCAGCCCGACCTCGAGATCGTCCTCTCGCCCCCGCACGCCGGCCGCTCACAGGCCGACGGGGACGCCATCCAGGAACTCGTCACCAAGGGCGTTATGCCCATGCTCGTGTTCAACACGGACGATCTCGACGCCACGTTCGAAAAGCTCCGCGCATCCGGCGCCGAGGTCCTCCAGGAACCCATCGTCCAGCCGTGGGGCCCGCGCGACTGCGCCTTCCGCGACCCGTCCGGCAACATGATCCGCATCAACCAGGGCTGACCGACGCGCACGTTCGTTTTCGAGGCTGATCTTCCTCTACGCAGCCCATATACCGGGTGCGCCAGGGCAGGTGTGCGTCGGAAACGAACAAGCGCGTCGCCAGGACTTCTCCACATAGCGGCACCTGCGCCTCCCGCCGAGGGCGCACAGCTGGCATCGTCGCTACATGACGGATCTTCCACCGCTCCTCCTGGCCCGCGACCGCGCCCTTCACGGGCTGACCCCGGATGACCTTGCCAAGCGCGTCAAGGCCGGTTCCCTGGTCCGCGTCCGGCACGGCGTCTACACGGACGGGCAGGTCTGGAAGGGACTGAAGCCGTGGGAGCAGTACCGCCTCCGCGTCCAGGCAGCTGCGGAAACGTTCGAGAAACCCACCGTCTTCGCGAGGCACTCCGCCGCCAGCGTGTGGGGAATACCCACCATCGGCCTGAACCACCCGGTCCAGGCCCTCACCCTGAAGAACGACGGCGGCCGGTCACGTGCCGGGGTCCGCCGCCACTTTGCTGCGCCGGCGGGTCTGACGGTGGTCCGGCGGGAGGGCCTGCTCGTTACCGGCCGCATCCGCACTGTCCTGGACCTGGCGGCGTTCACGCCTTTCACCGAAGCTGCCGCACCCCTGGATCATGTGCTTCGACCGGACCGGACCCTGCGGCTGCCTGCCGTGACCACGGCTGAACTGGAGGCAAGTATCGGATCCATGTATTCCACTGCCGCGCGGCGAAGACTGCTGACCGCAGTGGCTTTCGCGGACCCTTTGTCCGGTTCCGCAGGGGAGTCCTACAGCCGCGCCCTGATCCACATGGCCGGCTTCGAAGCCCCGGTCCTGCAGCAAGCCATCCACGACAGGGACGGCCTGGTGGGCTACACCGACTTCTATTGGAAGCAGGCCAAAGTTGTTGGCGAATTCGATGGTGTGGAGAAGTACGTCAAACCCGAGTACCTCAAGGGCCGGACGGCGTCGCAGGTGGTTGTGGAGGAAAAGGCGCGCGAGAACCGAATCCGGGCCGCCGGGTTCAACGTGGTGCGGTGGGATTGGGCCGAGCTGATGGAGCCAGGGAAGCTGGAACGCAAGCTGGCAGCGGCTGGCGTGCCCCGCCGTCGTGCGCGTTCCGCGGTTTTCGACGCGCAAACCCGACCGTGACGCGCAGATTCCCTGGCGCCACCGATATTTAGGTGTCGACAGGGAATCTGCGTAGCGACAAGGAAGCTGCGCGTCGACAGGGAATCTGCGCAGCGCCAGGAACGGACGACGTCGGCACCCAGCCCGGGTGCCGACGTCGTGCGTTCAGTTCGCGCTTGTTAGCCGATTTCGACAGGCTCCGCGGTGCCGGCGAGCCGGAGCCAGGTGTCCACCACGGTGTCGGGGTTCAGGGAGACGGAATCGATGCCCTCCCCGACCAGCCACTCGGCGAAGTCGGCGTGGTCGCTGGGACCCTGGCCGCAGATGCCGACGTACTTGCCGCGCGCCTTGCAGGCCTTGATGGCCAGGCTCAGGAGCTTCTTGACGGCAGGATCGCGTTCATCGAAGCCGCCCGAGACAATCGCGGAATCCCGGTCCAGGCCCAGGGCCAGCTGGGTCATGTCGTTCGAGCCGATGGAGAAGCCGTCGAAGTAGTCCAGGAATTCGTCGGCCAGCAGCGCGTTCGAGGGGATCTCACACATCATGATCACCTCGAGGCCGTTCTCGCCGCGGACCAGGCCGTTCTCCGCCAGCAGCTCGATGACGCCGCGGGCCTCGTCCAGGGTCCGCACGAACGGGATCATGAGCTTGACGTTGGTCAGCCCCATCTCGTTGCGGACGAAGGACAGGGCCTCGCACTCGAGGTCGAAGCAGTCCCGGAAGGACGGCTCCAGGTACCGGGAGGCGCCGCGGAAGCCGAGCATCGGGTTCTCTTCGTGCGGCTCGTAGGCCGGTCCGCCGATGAGGTTGGCGTACTCGTTGGACTTGAAGTCGGACATGCGCACAATCACCGGCTCCGGCGCGAAGGCCGCCGCGATGGTGGACACCCCTTCGGCCAGGCGCTTGATGTAGTAGTCGCGCGGGCTGCTGTACGCGGCAATCCGTTCCCGGATTTCCGCGGCCACGTCCGCCGGCTGGCTGTCCAGGTTCAGGAGCGCCTTGGGGTGGATGCCGATCTGGCGGTTGATGATGAATTCCAGCCGGGCCAGGCCCACGCCGTGGTTCGGCAGCTGCGCGAACGTGAACGCCTGCTCCGGCGTACCCACGTTCATCATCACCTTCACCGGGGCGTCCGGCAGCTCGGTGATGGCGGTTTCCTCGACGCTGAAGTCCAGGAGCCCTTCGTAGATGGTGCCGGTCTCGCCGTCGGCGCAGGAGACGGTCACCTCGAGGCCGTCGGCAAGGGAATCCGTAGCACTTCCGGTGCCGACGACGGCGGGAATCCCCAGTTCGCGGGCGATGATCGCCGCGTGGCAGGTGCGTCCGCCGCGGTTGGTGACGATGGCGGAAGCGCGCTTCATGATCGGTTCCCAGTCCGGGTCGGTCATGTCCGCGACCAGCACATCGCCGGTCTTGAAGGCGGCCATCTGGTCGATCGAGGTGAGGATGCGGACACTGCCGGCGCCGATGCGCTGGCCGATCGCACGGCCCTCGGCCAGCACCCGGCCGGTCGCGTTGAGCCGGAAACGGCTCAGGCTGCCGGCGGCCCGGCGGGACTGCACCGTCTCCGGGCGTGCCTGCAGGATGTACAGGCCGCCGTCGGTCCCGTCCTTGCCCCATTCGATGTCCATGGGACGGCCGTAGTGGTTCTCGATGGCGACGGCGTGCCGGGCGAGCTGCTCGACGTCGGCGTCGCTGAGGCTGAAGCGGCTCCGCAGGGAGGCCTCCACCGGCACGAAGTCGATGGTCCGGCCGATCTCCTGGCTGTCCGTGTAGGTCATCTGGAGGGCCTTCTCGCCCAGGCCGCGCTTGAGGATGGCGGGCCGTCCGGCCTGCAGCGCGGGCTTGTAGACGTAGAACTCATCGGGGTTCACGGCGCCCTGGACCACTGCTTCGCCCAGTCCGTAGGAGGACGTGACGAACACGGCGTCCTGGAACCCGGACTCGGTGTCCATGGTGAACATCACGCCGGAGGCCCCGACGTCGGAGCGCACCATCCGCTGGATGCCCGCCGAGAGTGCCACCTCGGCGTGTTCAAACTTGTGGTGCACGCGGTAGGCGATGGCCCGGTCGTTGTAGAGGGACGCGAACACGTCCTTGATGGCGACCAGGATGTTCTCGATGCCGCGGACGTTCAGGAAGGTTTCCTGCTGCCCGGCGAAGGAGGCGTCCGGGAGGTCTTCCGCAGTGGCGCTGGAACGGACGGCCCAGGAGAGGTCCTCGGAGCCCGCGTGCTTGTCCACCAGCTGCTGGTAGGCGTTCCGGATCTGCGCCTCGAAGTCCGGCAGGAAGGGCGTCTCGCGCATCAGCGCGCGGATTTCCTTGCCCGCTGCCGCCAGGGCCGTCACGTCATCGGTGTCCAGCCCCACCAGCCGGTCGGCGATTTTCTGGTCCAGGCCGGAATCAGCCAGGAAGCTGCGGTAGGCGTCGGCCGTCGTGGCAAAGCCGTCCGGGACCTGGACGCCGGCGGAGGTGAGGTTCTGCACCATCTCGCCGAGTGAGGCGTTCTTGCCGCCTACCCGGTCAAGGTCCTTGAGTCCGAGTTCTGAGAACCACAGGATGTCTGTCGTCATAATTGCTGCTCCTTTGCAGATGATGGCATGCGGGGGCGCCGCCCCGCGCGCGGCTGTGGCCGGTTGGTGGGCGCGAATCCTGTCTACAGTGACAGGTCCGAAGCACCTTTCCAACATGATGTGCGCCACACCAAGCTTGTGAAATTTTTCCCTAATGTTTGAGGTTCATCCGCTGCAGGATGGTGGCGGCCATCTCCTCCACGGACACTGTGGCCGAATTCAAGTACGGGATCCGGTGGGAGACGTACAGCTGCTCGGCACTGCGCAGCTCGAAGCCGCACTGACGGAGCGACGCGTAGGGTGAGCCGCGGCGCCGCTCGGTGCGGATCTGGCTCAGCCGCAGGGGGTTGGAGGACAGCCCGAAACACTTCTCAACAAAAGGCCGCAGCGGCTTGGGCAGCCCTTCCCGTTGGAAATCCTCGTCCACCAGCGGGAAGTTCGCGGCGAAGATGCCGTGCTGCAGCGCCAGGTACATGGTGGTGGGCGTTTTTCCGCAGCGGGACGGTGCCACCAGGATGACCTGCGCCTTTTCCAGCGCCCGCAGGCTCTGGCCGTCGTCGTGTTCCATGGCGTACTCGACGGCGGCCATCCGGGACTGATACCGCTCCGCGTTGCCGAGGCCGTGGGCCCTGCCGGGTTCGGCGCTGGCCGGGGAACCGAGGGCTTCCTCCAGCTGTCCCACATGCGTCCCGATCAGATCCACGATGATCCCCTGGCACGTTGCAATGGCCTGTCTGATGTCGCTGCTGACAGCGGTGGAAAAGACGATGGGCCGCGGGCCCGTGGCGACCAGTTTGTCGATGGTGCCCACCACGGTCCTGGCCTGTTCGGCGGTGGTAATGAACGGGACCGTGATGCGGTCAAAGTTGTTCGCCGGGAACTGAGTCAGCAAGGTATTGCCGAGCGTTTCCGCGGTGATGCCGGTGCTGTCCGAAAGGAAGTAGACAGGCCGAATCTCGTCATTGGTCATGAAGGCATTCTCCACCGACGAGCTGACACGGAAAAATCACGCGGCAGAAACACTGCGGCAACCTGGCCGGGGCATGCTGGGCATACGGGGACAACCAGCAGGAGGCACAGCATGATCACTGACAAGGTGCAGACGGCAAAAATCCAACTCGGCGACCACATCGAGGCGTGGCACAACGGCAAGCTTTTCCACAAAGGCCGGGTGACCGACGTCGTACATTCCCTGGACCTGATCTGGATCAGGGACGCGCGGACCGGCACGCGGAAGCTGCTGGATCCTGACGCCCTGGAGATCATCAAGGTGGAGGCACCGCAGGCCGCCGGATAGCTTGTGAGCGCCCGCCGTTCGGCCTAGATTTGGGCATGACCAATTCGCCCGAACATGAGTTGCTCCTGGAGCTGCAGGACCTGATTATCGGCACGGGATCGGTGGCTGACTTCCTGGGCGGGCTCTCCACGATCGCGGCGGCCGCCCTGAGCCGCTCCGCCGGCGCCACCGTGGAGTGCGGGGTCACCCTCAAGCACGCCAGGAAAACCACAACGGTAGGCGGCAGCACGGAGCGCGCCATCCACTTGGACCGCATCGAACAGGCCGTGGGCGACGGGCCCTGCCTCGCAGCGCTGAAGGCGGCGACCCCTGTCCTGCTGCCCGATGTCCGCACCGACCCGCGCTGGCCGACCTATCAGGAGCGCCTGATCCAGGAGGGCATCCACAGCGTCCTGGGCGTCCCCCTGGAACTCGGCGAAAACGCCGCCGCGGTCCTGAACTTCTTCGCGCCGTCAACTGGCGTGTTCACCGAGGCGACCATCAGCGAGGCAGCCAGTTTCGCCGACGTCGCCGGCAGCGCCGTCCGCCTGGCCGTCAGGGTGGGAACCGCCGAGAGCGCCGCGGACGACCTGAGCGCGGCGATGATGAGCCGCACGGCCATCAACATTGCCTGCGGGATCATCATGGCCCAGAACCGCTGCAGCCAGGCCGAGGCGATGTCCATCCTGATGAAGGTCTCCAGCCACCGGAACCAGAAGCTCCGGGACGTGGCCGACGAGATCGTCCGGAAGGTCTCGGGCGAGGAAGCCACCACCTACTTCGACATGTAGGGACGCCAACGAAACCCGGGTCTGACGGCTACCTGCCCGCCCTGGAAAAAAAGCGAGTACTCACTACTCGTGTGCCATTCCCTCAGAGCCTTTTACGATGAGGGCGTATCAACACATGGGGACTGGGGCATGATGATCGATCAACAGGTGGACTGGCACGTCTCGGGGGTCCTGCTGGACATCCGCGGACACTCGGAAGCGGCATCGGTATGCGCGCTGGCCCGGATCGCGGCGTCAGCCGTGAGCGAGATGGCCGGTAACCCCGTGGAGTGCACGGTGACGCTCGTGCGGCCGGACGGGACGCCCTTCACGGCGGCAACCACCGACGCCGCTGGCGGCCTTTCCCGGTGGGACCAGCTCGCCGGACGGGGTCCCACCTCGCGGGCACTGGGCGGCCGCCTGACCATCATTCTCAATGATCACTGCCTGGACACGCGCTGGGACGAGTACCCGGCCAGTCTCAGGTCAGCCGGCTTCCGCTCCACCGTCGCCGTGCCGTTGCCGCTGGAACGCGGCTACCGGGCCGCGCTGACGTTGTATTCGGCGGAAACGAACGTGTTCACGCCGGTCATCGCCGGCCAGGCGCTGACGTTCTCCGACGTGGCAGCCAAGAGCCTTGTCCTGGCACTGCGGGTCCGGGCCGGCCTGGCCCAATCCGCGGATCTCCGCGCAGCCATGGCCAGCCGCACCGCCGTCAACGTAGCCTGCGGCGTGATCATGGGCCAGAACGGGTGCTCCTACGAGGCGGCGTTGCAGATGCTCACGCACGCATCGAGGCATCGGAACCTGACCCTCCGCGACGCCGCCGAAGCGATGCTGAGCACGCTCCCGGGCGGAGTTCCGCCCACATACTTCCATCAGCGCGCCTGAGGCAGCGCCCGCCGTCGGGCATTACCCAAGCACTCCCCCGAATGTAGGTCGCAGCAGGTGTCGTTATGAGGGCTCATAACGACACCTGCTGCGACCTAGTTGGGGTGGGGACGCGCAGAACGGTCAGCGCAGAACCACTGTCCGCCCGCCGTCGAGCATTACCCGCCCTTCGCAGTGCCAGCGGACCGCGTTGCTCAGCGCCTTGCACTCGGCGTCGCGGCCCACGCGGACCAGGTCGTCGGCCGTGTATGTGTGGTCCACGTCGATGACCTGCTGGGCGATGATCGGCCCCTCATCCAGCTCCGCGTTGACGTAGTGCGCCGTGGCGCCCACCGTCTTCACCCCACGCTCGTAGGCCTGGTGGTACGGCTTGGCGCCCTTGAAGCTGGGCAGGAACGAGTGGTGGATGTTGATGGTCCGGCCCGTCAGCTGGGCCGACAGCTCGTCGCTGAGGACCTGCATGTAGCGGGCCAGGACCACCAGTTCCACGTCGAACTCATCCACGAGCTCCAGCAGGCGCGCTTCCTGCGCCGGCTTGGTCACCCGGGTGACCGGGAGGTGGAAGAACGGGATGCCGTGCCACTTGACCAGGTCCTCGTGGTCCGTGTGGTTGGACACCACGGCCACGATGTCCACCGGCAGGTCACCGGTGCGGGCCCGGAACAGCAGGTCGTTGAGGCAGTGCCCGAACTTGGACACCATCACCAGCACACGGCGCTTGCGGCCGTGCGGCTCCAGCTGCCAGTTCATGGCCCACTCAGCGGCCAGCGGCTCGAAGTCCCGGCGCAGGTCCTCCGTGGTCAGCGGCTGCTTGCCGGATTCGAAATGCACCCGCATAAAGAACTGCCGGGCCTGGCGGTCACCGAAGTGCTTGGTGTCGATGATGTCGCAGTCGTGATCCAGCAGGTACCCGGTGATCGCGTGGACGATCCCCGGCGACTCGGCGCAGTTGACGGTCAGAACATGTTCGGTTGCCATTTAGTTCTCCCGCGATGCCTTCGCGTCGGCCAGCTCAGCCTCGGCCTTCTCCTCGGCCACTTCCTTCTCGCCGGCGAGGTCCTTCTGGAACTCCGCGTAGCGGGCCAGGTGGGACGGGCGCTTGCGCAGGATGACCCAGGCGACGCCCAGCAGGACGAACCAGATGGGGGTGACCAGCAGCGCCACCAGCGTGTCCGGCTGCGTGGTCAGTGCCCACAGGACGAAGGCGAAGAACGCGAAGACCACCCAGACCATGGGGATGCCGCCGGGCATTTTGTACTTGGATGACTCGTGCAGGTGCGGACGGCGTGAACGGAACTTCAGGTAGCTGGCCAGGATGATGGACCAGACGAAGACGAAGCAGACGGCGGACACGGTGGTGACCATGTCGAAGGCCTTGCCGATGTCCGAGCCCGCGTACATCAGGATGACACCCGAGAGCAGCAGGATGCAGGAGAGGAACAGGGCGTTCTGCGGGACCTTGCGGGCGGACAGGCGGCTGAACAGGGTGGGGGCGTCGCCCTCCTGGGCCAGGCCGTAGACCATGCGGGAGGTGGAGTAGATGCCGGAGTTGGCCGAGGACATGGCCGAGCTGAGCACCACCAGGTTCACCACGGTGGCTGCGGCGCCGAGGCCGGCCAGGGAGAACATGGCGATGAACGGGCTGTGGCCGGCCTGGAACTGCGTCCACGGGGTGACCGACATCAGGATGATGAGGGCGCCCACGTAGAAGAGCAGGACGCGGATGGGGATGGAGTTGATGGCCTTGGGCAGGTTCTTCTCCGGGTCCTTGGCCTCGGCGGCGGTGGTGCCTACGAGTTCAATACCCACAAACGCGAACACGGCGATCTGGAAGCCGGCTACAAAGCCCATGAATTCGTTCGGGAACATCCCGCCGTGGCTCCACAGGTTCGTGAAGGTGGCCGGGCCGGCGTCGGACTGGAAACCGCTGAAGATCATAAACAGACCCACAATGATGAGCGCGGCGATGGCGATGATCTTGATCAGCGCGAACCAGAACTCGGTCTCCCCGAACGCCCGCACGGTGGCGAGGTTCAGGAGCAGGAGGATGGCCACGGTGGCCAGGCCCGGGATCCACAGCGGCAGTGACGGCCAGAGTTCCTTGGAGTAGCCGGCGATGGCGATGACGTCCGCGATGCCGGTGATCACCCAGCAGAACCAGTAGGTCCAGCCGGTGAAGAAGCCGGCCCAGGGGCCCAGCAGGTCGGCGGCGAAGTCGCTGAAGGACTTGTAGTGCAGGTTGGACAGCAGCAGTTCGCCCATGGCCCGCATGACGAAGAACAGCATGAAGCCGATGATCATGTAGACGAAAATGACGGACGGGCCGGCGGCCGAGATGGTTTTGCCGGAGCCCATGAACAGGCCCGTGCCGATGGCGCCGCCAATGGCGATCAGCTGGATGTGCCTGTTGCTGAGCTGGCGTTCAAGGTGGGGTGTGTTGCCCGGGGTAGTGACGGTTTTACTGCTCACGTGCTGCTCCTCGAATCAATGCTGGCTGGAGTGCCGTTGGGGATGATGCGAGGCCCGCGTCGTTGGGGACCGCATCGAGGTTGTTGAAGCTGTAAAGGTGGATCCCTGCGATGCCGGGCTGGCTTTCGAGCCCGGCCACCAGGGTGTGGGGTGAGTAGCGGTCGCCGCTGAGCAGCTTCCGCGCCAAAGTTCCTTTGCTGCTGAGGAACTTCAGGGAACTTCCGACGCCGATCTGCGTGGCGAGTGCCAGCAGCTTGGTCCGCGGGACGGACCCCGCCACGCCCGCCCAGACGGGCAGGTTCACGCCTTCGCGGCGCAGGAGCGCCGCGAAGTCGAGGATTTTGGGGGCGTCGAAGCACATCTGGGTGACCACGTGCGTGGCCAGGTGCTGCTTGTCCTGCAGCGCGTCCAGCAGGTCCAGGGCGGCCACGGTGGGGTGGCCTTCCGGGTAGCCTGCCACACCGGCGCGCATCCGGCCGCCGGTGTACTGGGCGATGTCCTCGAGCAGCGGGAGGGCTGAGTCGTACGGGCCCGCTGGCTGTTTCCGGTCGCCGCCGATCACAAACACCTCGCCGATGCCGGCAGCGTCGCACTCCCGCATGATCCGGGTCAGTTCGGCCCGGTCATGGATGCTGCGCGCGGCCAGGTGCGGGATGACGGTGTAGCCGAGCGTGCTCAGCTCCACCGAAGTGCGCATGGTCCGTTCGATGCCGTGGTGCGGCAGGCACGTCATGGTCAGCGTGGTGGTCGACGGAACCAGGGCCTGGACCTGCTCAACGATCCCGGTTGAGGGGATGATTTCGATTCTTGTAGGGAACATCTTCGGTCCTTTCCTGATATCGGTTCTGAATACTCAGCTGGCGTGGGCGGCGAGCAGTGAGCTGGCTTCCTGGCGGGTGCTGCCGGAGGACTCGATGTGGGCGAGTTCGGCGGGGATTTCCCAGCCCTTCTTGCGCATCGCGGTGGCCCAGAGCCGGCCGGCGCGGTAGGAGGAACGGACCAGCGGGCCACTCATGACGCCGAGGAAGCCGATCTCGTTGGCCTCGTCCTGGAGGTCCACGAACTCCTGCGGCTTGACCCAGCGGTCCACCGGCAGGTGCCGCTCACTGGGGCGCAGGTACTGGGTGATGGTGATCAGGTCACAGCCGGCCTCGTGCAGGTCCCGCAGCGCCTCGGAGATCTCCTCGCGGGTCTCGCCCATGCCCAGGATCAGGTTGGACTTGGTCACCATGCCCAGCTTGCGGCCCTGGGTGATGACATCCAGGGACCGGTCGTACCGGAACGCGGGCCGGATCCGCTTGAAGATCCGCGGCACGGTCTCGACGTTGTGCGCGAAGACCTCCGGCTTCGAATCACAGATCGCCGCGATGTGTTCGGGCTTGCCGGAGAAGTCAGGGATCAAAAGTTCGACGCCGGTTCCCGGGTTCAGTTCGTGGATCTTCCGGACCGTCTCGGCGTACAGCCACACACCCTCATCGGCCAGGTCATCCCGGGCCACCCCCGTGACCGTGGCGTAGCGCAGCTGCATGGCCAGGACCGAGCGGGCCACCTTCGTGGGCTCGAACATGTCCACCGGGGACGGCTTGCCCGTGTCGATCTGGCAGAAATCACAGCGCCGGGTGCATTCGGACCCGCCGATCAGGAACGTGGCTTCCTTGTCTTCCCAGCACTCGAAAATGTTCGGGCAGCCGGCCTCCTCACACACCGTGTGCAGGCCTTCCTTCTTGACCAGGTTCTTGAGCTGGACATACTCCGGACCCATCTGGACCTTCGCCTTGATCCACTCCGGCTTCCGCTCCACGGGTACGGCGGAGTTGCGCTGCTCAACGCGCAGCAGCTTCCGGCCTTCTGGTGCCAGTGTCATCAGTTCTCTTCCCTTAGCATTCCACTACGTTGACGGCGAGGCCGCCCATGGCTGTTTCCTTGTACTTGGAGCTCATGTCCCTGCCGGTTTCGCGCATGGTCACGATCACCTCGTCCAGGGACACCCGGTGCGTACCGTCGCCCCACAGCGCCATCTTCGCGGCGTTGATGGCTTTCGCCGCCGCGATCGCGTTGCGTTCGATGCACGGCACCTGGACCAGCCCGCCGATCGGGTCGCACGTCAGGCCCAGGTTGTGTTCCATCGCGATCTCCGCCGCGTTCTCCACCTGCTGGGGTGTGCCGCCCAGCACCTCGGCGAGGGCGCCGGCAGCCATGGACGACGCCGATCCCACCTCGCCCTGGCAGCCCACCTCGGCACCCGAAATGGACGCCTGTTCCTTGTACAGCACCCCGATGGCACCGGCCGTGAGCAGGAACTTGACCACAACGTCGTCGCGGTCTTCCTGCGTGGCCTTGTCCATGCCGGGGGCGAAATGCAGTGCGTAATAGAGGACCGCCGGGATGATCCCCGCGGCGCCGTTGGTGGGTGCGGTGACAACCCGGCCGCCGGACGCGTTCTCCTCGTTCACCGCCAGGGCGATGAGGTTTACCCATTCCTGCCAGTACTTCGGGTCCCGGTCCTTGTCCTCCTTTTCGAGCCGCTCATGCCAGTCCGGAGCACGACGGCGGACCTTCAGTCCGCCGGGCAGCAGCCCCTCGCGCTTGAGGCTGGTTGCCACACACTCCTCCATGACGGAGTAGATGTGCAGCAGGCCTTCGCGGATTTCTTGTTCGGATCGGGAGGCAAGCTCGTTGACGAACATGACATCGCCGATGGACAGGCCCTTGGACTGGCACCGGCCCAGCAGCTCGGCAGCGGTCCGGAACGGCAGGGGCAGTTCCTTCTTGGACTCGTCGAGTTCCTTCAGGGCCGCGTCCTCTTCGCCTTCGCGGACAATGAAGCCGCCGCCGACGGAGAAGAACGTGGCCTTGTGGACGACTTCGCCTGCCTCGTCAGTGACCGTGAAGGTCATGCCGTTGGTGTGCCGCGGCAGGACTGTGAGCGGGCGCAGGACCATGTCCTT
Source organism: Pseudarthrobacter humi (assembly GCF_024294965.1). Classification (NCBI taxonomy): domain Bacteria; kingdom Bacillati; phylum Actinomycetota; class Actinomycetes; order Micrococcales; family Micrococcaceae; genus Pseudarthrobacter; species Pseudarthrobacter humi. The sequence continues at coordinate 79,202 of NZ_JANCLV010000012.1, read as the reverse complement.
GACCCCGTACGGCAGGGGCACGGAACCGGCGAGCTGGAGGGTGCCGGTTTCGGCGATCGCGGCGAGCCGCTCCTCCACCTCGGCCGGCAGGATCTTCTCGGGGTGGAAACCCTCCAGGCCCAGCAGGATGGCCGTCATGGTGCCGTGGCCGTGGCCGGTTGCGGCCAGCGACCCGTACAGGTCCACCCGCAGCCCGGCCACCCTGTCCAGGCTGCCGGAGCCCTTGAGCTCCTCGGCAAACACCGCGGCAGCGCGCATCGGCCCCACAGTGTGAGAGCTCGACGGCCCGATCCCGACGGAGAACAAATCAAAGACTCCAACGGCCATGTGCGTTTCCTAACTTAATAATTAATTGGTCGGGTTGGGTGGCGCCTGACCGAATTCCTCCGCGTGCTGGCTCGTACCTCGCCTCTGACGCACGCTTCCGGAATCCGCCCAGTCACCCGCGAACGTCACCAAAGGCGACGATCCCCGCGAGTGCCGGTGGGACTGGCATCCGGCAGCGTGCGTCAAAGCGACGAAGGAGCAGCACGCAGAGGATGTTAGTCCCACCGGTACGGGCAGAAGCTAAACGCCCGGGTAAAGCGGGTGGGCGGCGGCGAGTGCCTCTACCCGGTGACGCAGGCCGGAAAGGTCCGCGTCGGCGTCGGCAATCAATGCCTCGGCGATGATGTCCGCAACTTCACGGAAGGCTGCCTCGCCGAAACCACGGGTGGCCAGCGCGGGGGTGCCGATCCGGAGGCCGGAGGTGACCATCGGCGGGCGCGGGTCGAACGGCACGGCGTTGCGGTTGACGGTGATGTCAATCGCGGCCAGGCGGTCCTCGGCCTGCTGGCCGTCCAGCTCGCAGTTGCGCAGGTCAACCAGGACCAGGTGCACATCGGTGCCGCCGGAGATCACGTTGATGCCCTTGGCGGTGACGTCCGGCTGGACCAGGCGGTCGGCCAGGATGCTGGCGCCGGCGAGGACGCGCTCCTGGCGTTCCTTGAACTCCGGCGTGGCTGCGATCTTGAAGGCCACGGCCTTGCCGGCGATGACGTGCTCCAGCGGGCCGCCCTGCTGTCCGGGGAAGACAGCCGAGTTGATCTTCTTGGCGATCGCGGCGTCGTTGGAGAGGATGATGCCGCCGCGCGGACCGGCGAGGGTCTTGTGCGTGGTGGACGTGGTGACGTGGGCGTGCGGCACCGGGCTCGGGTGCAGGCCGGCTGCCACCAGGCCGGCGAAGTGCGCCATGTCCACCATCAGGAAGGCACCCACCAGATCGGCGATCCGGCGGAATTCGGCGAAGTCCAGCTGGCGGGCGTAGGCCGACCAGCCGGCGACGATCAGCTGCGGCTTGTGCTCCAGCGCCAGGCGCTCCACCTCGGCCATGTCAATGGTGTGGGTGTCTTCGCGGACCTGGTACGGGACCACGTTGTAGAGCCTGCCGGAGAAGTTGATCTTCATGCCATGGGTCAGGTGGCCGCCGTGGGCCAGGTTCAGGCCCATGATGGTGTCGCCGGGCTTGATCAGCGCGTGCATGACCGAGGCGTTGGCCTGGGCGCCGGAGTGCGGCTGAACGTTGGCGAACTCGGCACCGAACAGAGCCTTGACGCGGTCGATGGCCAGCTGCTCGATGACGTCCACGTGCTCGCAGCCGCCGTAGTAGCGCTTGCCCGGGTAGCCCTCGGCGTACTTGTTGGTCAGGACCGAGCCCTGCGCCTGCATCACAGCAACGGCCGTGTGGTTCTCGGAGGCGATCATTTCCAGGCCATTGCGCTGGCGGCCCAGTTCGTCGTCGATCTTGGCGGCGATCTCCGGGTCCAGCACCGACAGGTCCGTGTCCAGGCTCGCGGAGACTACCTGCTCAAAAGCTGCGGTGCCTGCAGCGGCGGCGCTCACAGTTCGCCACCGTTTACTTCGGCGTATTCCTGGGCGGACAGCAGCGGGCCCTCGGACTCGACGGTGACCTTGAACAGCCAGCCGGCACCGTACGGATCGGAGTTGATCAGTGCGGGATCGCCGACGGCGTCTTCGTTGATTTCCGTGACCTCGCCCGTCACCGGGGAGTACAGGTCAGAGACGGACTTGGTGGATTCGATCTCGCCGCAGGTCTCCCCCGCGGTCACCGTGGAGCCAACCTCGGGCAGGTCCACGTAGACAATGTCGCCCAGCGCCTCAGCGGCAACAGCGGACACGCCAACAACGGACGGACCAGAGCCATCAAAGGCAATCCACTCGTGCTCGGCGGAGTACTTCAGTTCAGCGGCAACCTTAGCCATGTTGTCTATTCCTTACGTTTCGAATTCAAAAGTGAGAGAGCGTTGGCCCAAACACCGCAAAAGGTGAGAGAGCGTCGGCCTAAAACGTGCGTTATGTGAGAGAGCGTCTGGCTCTGGGATTGGGAGGACTACTTCTGGCGCTTGTAGAACGGCAGGGCGACAACTTCGAAAGGCTCTGCCTTGCCGCGGAGGTCGATGTCCAGGGCGGTGCCAATTTCGGCGTGCTCGACGTCGATATAGGCCATCGCGACCGGGTAGCCAAGGGTGGGGCTGGGCTGGCCGGAGGTGACTTCGCCAACCACAGCGCCGTCCTTGAGCACCGGGTAGTGCCCGCGGCCGGCGCGACGTCCGAGTCCCTTCAAGCCCACCAGCTTACGCTTGGATCCGGCGTCCTTGGCGGCTTCCAGGGCGGAGCGGCCCACGAAGTCGCCTTCCTTGGACTTGAGCGCCACAACGCCGCCCAGGCCGGCGTCGAACGGTGACCGTTCGAGGGAGAGTTCGTTGCCGTAGAGCGGCATGCCGGCTTCGAGGCGGAGCGAATCGCGGGAGGCGAGGCCGCACGGAACGATCCCGAACTCAGCCCCTGCTTCGGCGACGGACGCCCACAGGGAGGCGGCGCCGTCGTTCGGTACGAAGAGTTCGAAGCCGTCCTCGCCGGTGTAGCCGGTGCGGGCCAGGATGACGTTGTGGCCGGCCACGGTGAGTTCGTTGAACGCGTAGTACTTCAGGTCGGTGACCAGTGCGTGCTGGGCCTCGTCGGTGAGCTTGAGCAGGATGGCCTCGGCCTTGGGGCCCTGGACCGCGATCAGTGAGGTGATGGCGGAGGCGTCCTCCACCTTCACGTTGAACGCCGTGGCGCGTTCGGCCAGCGCGACGGCGACGGTGGGGGCGTTGCCCGCGTTGGGGACCACGAGGTACTTCTCGTCGCCAAAGCGGTACACGATGAGGTCATCGATGATGCCGCCGTCGGCATTGCAGATGAGCGAGTACTTGGCCTTGCCGTCCGCGATGGCGGAGAGCTTGCCCACCAGGGCGTAGTCCAGGAACGCGCCGGCTTCCAGGCCGGAGACCCAGACTTCGCCCATGTGGGAGAGGTCGAACAGGCCGGCAGCCTTGCGCACCGCGTGGTGCTCGGCCAGCTCGGAGCTGTACTTAAGGGGCATCTGCCAGCCACCGAAATCGGTGAAGGATGCGCCGAGTTTCTTGTGCTCTTCGTAGAGAGCGGTGTAGTTCTCAGTCATTGTGAAAGCCTTTCACACGAAACTAGTTCGCGAATTCCTCGATGGGCGGGCAGGAGCAGATCAGGTTGCGGTCTCCGCCTGCGCCGTCGATGCGTCCGACGGGCGGGAAGTACTTGTCCTGCTTGAGCGACGCGAGGGGGAAGGCTGCCTGCTCACGCGGGTACTCGCGGTTCCAGTCGGAAGATACGACGGCGGACGCGGTGTGGGGTGCGTGCCGCAGCGGGGAGTTCTCGACGGCGAAGTCGCCGTTGGCGACCTGGTCGATTTCCTTCCGGATGGTGATCATCGCATCGATGAACCGGTCGATCTCCACCAGGTCCTCGGACTCGGTGGGTTCCACCATGAGCGTGCCGGCCACCGGGAACGCCAGGGTGGGGGCGTGGAAGCCGTAGTCGATGAGGCGCTTGGCCACATCCTCCGCGGTGACGCCGGTCCTGGCCGTCAGGTCGCGGAGGTCCAGGATGCACTCGTGCGCCACCAGCCCGCCCTCGCCCGTGTAGAGGACGGGGAAGTACTCGTTCAGGCGGGCCGCAACATAGTTCGCCGCCAGCAGCGCCGACTTCGTGGCCTCGGTCAGGCCTTCGGCACCCATCAGCTTCACATACGCCCATGAAATGGGCAGGACACCGGCGGAGCCGTAGTTGGATGCGCTGATGGCCACCCCGTGGCCGGCTTCGTGCGCTGCCTTGTTGGCGTCACTGGGCATAAAGGGTGCCAGGTGGGCCTTGGCTGCGACCGGGCCAACGCCGGGTCCGCCGCCGCCGTGCGGGATGCAGAAGGTCTTGTGCAGGTTCAGGTGCGAGACGTCGCCGCCGAACTTGCCCGGCTGCGCGAGGCCCACGAGCGCGTTGAGGTTGGCTCCGTCCACGTAGACCTGGCCGCCGGCAGCGTGCACGGCGTCGCAGATTTCGGTGACGTCGGCGTCGTACACACCATGCGTGGAGGGGTAGGTGATCATGATGGCCGAGAGCGCGTCCTTGTGGGCCTCGATCTTGGCGTAGAGGTCCGTGTGGTCGATGCTGCCGTCTGCAGCGGTGGCCACCACAACCACCTTCATGCCGGCCAGGACGGCCGAGGCGGCGTTGGTGCCGTGCGCCGAGGCCGGAATCAGGCAGACCGTGCGCTGGTCATCGCCGCGGGAGAGGTGGTAGCCGCGGATGGCCAGCAGGCCCGCGAGCTCGCCCTGCGACCCGGCGTTCGGCTGGAGCGAGACCTGGTCGTAGCCGGTGATTTCCGCGAGGTCAGCTTCCAGCCCGCCGATCAGTTCGCGCCAGCCCACGGTCTGGGAATCCGGGGCGAACGGGTGGATCGAGGCGAACTCCGGCCAGGAAATGGCCTCCATCTCCGCCGTCGCATTCAGCTTCATCGTGCAGGAACCCAGCGGGATCATGGTCCGGTCCAGCGCCAGGTCCCGGTCACTCAGCCGGCGGATGTAGCGCAGCAGCTGGGTCTCGGAACGGTGCGTGTTGAACACGGGGTGCTGCAGGTACTCCGAGGTGCGGAGCACCGATTCGGGCAGTTCAAAGCCCTTCGCGTCCACAACCGGACCGGCGCCGAAGGCGACGGCGATCGCGGACAGGACATCCGTCGTCGTGGTTTCATCAGCGGAAACGCCGACCGTGTCCTCATCGATGAGGCGCAGGTTGATGCCGCGCGCTTCGGCGGCGGCGATGACCTTGGCGGCCTTGCCCGGGACGCGGACGGTGACGGTATCGAAGAAGGTCTCGGTGACCAGTTCGCGGCCGGCGACCTTCAGCGTGGTGGCCAGCGTGCGGGCGTTGTGGTGGACCCGCTCGGCGATCGCCTTGAGGCCGTCCGGGCCGTGGTAAACGGCGTAGAACGAGGAGACGATGGCCAGCAGTGCCTGCGCGGTGCAGATGTTGGACGTGGCCTTCTCACGACGGATGTGCTGCTCACGGGTCTGCAGCGCCAGACGGTACGCGGGGACACCGGCGTCGTCCTTGGACACCCCCACCAGGCGGCCCGGCATGGACCGCTCCAGGCCCTTCGCCACGGCCATGTAGGCCGCGTGCGGGCCGCCGAAGAACAGCGGCACCCCGAAACGCTGGGTGGATCCGACGGCGATGTCCGCGCCCTGCTCCCCGGGAGGGGTGATCAGGGTCAGCGCCAGCAGGTCGGCGGCGACGGTCACGAGCGCGCCGCGCTCCTTGGCCTCGGCAATGACGGCGGTGTGGTCGAACACGCGGCCGGAGACACCCGGCTGCTGCAGGACAACACCGTTGATGACGCCGTCGGGCAGGCCCTGGGACAGGTCGGCGACCTCGACCTCGAAGCCGAGAGCCTCGGCGCGGCCCCTGACGATCGCGATGGTCTGCGGGAGGCAGTCGGCGTCGAGGACGGTCTTGCCGTCATGCGCCGTCTTGTTCTTGTTGGCCCTGCGCATCATCAGCACGGCCTCGGCCACGGCGGTGGCTTCATCCAGCAGCGACGCGTTCGCGATGGGCAGGCCCACCAGGTCCTGGACCATGGTCTGGAAGTTCAGCAGCGCTTCGAGGCGGCCTTGGGAGATCTCGGGCTGGTACGGGGTGTAGGCGGTGTACCAGGCCGGCGCTTCAAGGATGTTCCGGCGGATCACCGCAGGCGTGACCGTATCGTAGTAGCCCTGGCCGATCATCTGGACGGCAGTCTTGTTCTTCGCCGCGAGCTTCCGCAGCTCGGCAAGGACCTCAACCTCGCTGAGGGCGTCCTTGAGGGCCAGCGGCTTGGCCTGGCGGATGGAGTCGGGGACGGCAACGTCCACGAGGCCGTCAACGCTGTCATAGCCTACGGCCTTGAGCATGGAGTCGATATCGGCCTGGCGGCGGGCACCAATATGCCGATCGGCAAAGGTGGAAGGGGACGACTGGATGGTCATGAAGGAACTCCATAATTCAGGTGGCGCGCTGGGTACGCCACATTGATTCGGGTTCCTCCCCGCTCTGTATCGGACCTGAGAGTTTCCGCGACCACTGCTTGCCGCAGGGTGACGCTTGCACCGTCGGTGAGCCCGTTGCCGGACTGCTTTCCAGAGTTGCCTAACCGCGGCGGTACGTGGGCCTGAGAGATTCCTGGGGAGGATTTGCTCCTACGGCGCCTGCTGAACGTACCGGCAGGACTCTCCCGCCGCAGATCAAAAGCATGTGCCACTTTGTCCGTGACACGTCTCACAGGTTAGCCGGATTCTGGATTGCGTGCAAGATTTCCGGCATCCCGCCACCATCGGTTGCTCCGTAAAGGCGCTTTTGGGCGCTCAAGGGCCCCTACGGAGCAACCGATGGGGACCTGCTACCGGACGGCGTCGTCGAGCAGCTGCCGGAACTGGGCTTCGGTGTTGAGGGTGAGTTTTTCGCCGTTGAGGAAGAACGTCGGTGTGCCGGTAACACCCAGGGCTTTCCCGTCCGCGATGTCCCGGCGGATCCGTTCCTTGGTGTCCTCGGCAACAACATCCTGATCGAACCGGGCCATGTCGAGGCCGAGACCTTCCGCGTAGGTCCGGAAGAGGGCGGCCTGGGAGTCCTGCTTTCCGCCCCACTCGGGCTGGGTCGCGAACAGCTTCGTGACCATCGGCTCGTAGTGCCCCTGGCGCGCGGCCGCTTCGACAGCGAGCGCTGCGGTGCCGGAATTCAGGTGTCCGGGCAGGGGGAAGTAGCGGTGGGTGAACGTGATCCTGTCCCCGTACTCCTCCTTCAGCTCCGCCACCAGGGGCTCGGCGGCGCGGCAGGCCTCGCATTCGAAATCCAGAAACTCGACCAGCTGGGCTTTTTCGGCCGGTGGGCTGGTGAGCCGGTGACTGTCTTCCCTCGCCACCTGGGAATCAGCGGACGCCGACGGCGCGGGCGTGGCAGGTTTGATTGCGGTAAACACGGCGAACCAGATCACGCCCCCAGCCACAAGGACCGCCATAATTGTCCAGATAGCGACCCGGACGTTGCGCGCGACAGTAACGGCACTCATCAGCCAGTGTTCCCCCTCAGCTCAGAACCCAGTACCTCGATCATAGCCAGCGCGCCACCGCCAATGCCGGTCCGGGCATGATCCGCTTCGGACATCACGCCCGGACCGTCTGGGCCGGACCGTCGGGGTTGAGCCGTCAGAGAACTTTGGAGAGGAACTCCTGGGTGCGGGCCTGCTGCGGATTGGCGATGACGTCACGCGGGTTGCCGCTTTCGACGACGACGCCGCCGTCCATGAACGTCAGTGTGTCTCCGACCTCGCGCGCGAAGCCGATCTCGTGGGTCACCACGATCATGGTCATGCCGGACGTGGCCAGATCCTTCATCACGCTGAGCACTTCGCCCACGAGTTCCGGGTCCAGGGCCGAGGTCGGCTCGTCGAAGAGCATCAGTTCCGGTTCCATCGCCAGTGCACGGGCGATGGCCACGCGCTGCTGCTGGCCGCCCGAGAGCTGCGCGGGATAGTGGTTGGCGTGGTTTCCGAGACCGACACGGTCCAGGAGCTCCATCGCGCGCGATCTGGCCTTCACCTTGGATTGCCGCTTGACCTGGGTGGGCGCCTCGATGATGTTCTGCAGCGCCGTCCGGTGCGGGAAGAGGTTGAAGCGCTGGAAGACCATGCCGATCTCCCTGCGCTGGGCGGCGGTCTCTTTGACGGTCAGGTCATGCAGGCGGCCGCGGGTTTCGCGGTAGCCGATCAGTTCCTCGCGGACGTGGATCCGGCCGGCGCTGATGGTTTCCAGCATGTTGATGCAGCGCAGCAATGTGGACTTCCCCGACCCGGACGGCCCGATCAGCACGGAAACCTCGCCCTGCCGGACCGTCATGTCGATCCCGCGGAGCACATGGTGCTCTCCGAAGTACTTGTGGACCCCGTCGATCCGGACGAGGGTCTTCCTTGTCATGACGTCGTTGGTGATGGTCACGGTAGCTCATCCTCTTGTTTGGGTGCTTTGGCTGCGGCGGCCGCAGGGGTCGGCCTGACCGGGGCAGGGACGATGTTGTCCACGCCCTTTCCGAAGTGGCGCTCAACGTAGTACTGGCCCACCATCAGGATGCTGGTGATCACCAGGTACCAGAGGGCGGCCACGATCAGCAGCGGAATGGGCAGGTAGCTGCGGTTGGCGATGCCGTTGGTTGCGAATGTCAGGTCCAGGGTGAACGGCACCGCGAGCACCAGCGAGGTGGTCTTGAGCATCCCGATGGTCTCATTGCCGGTGGGCGGCACGATGACGCGCATGGCCTGGGGCAGAATGATCCGCCACATGATGTTGGACTTGCGCATCCCCAGGGCCTCGGCGGCTTCCATCTGGCCGGAGTCGACAGACTTCAGGCCGGCGCGGAAGATTTCGGCCAGATAGGCTGACTCGTTCAGCCCCAGGCCCAGGATTGCTGCCATGAAGGCGGTGATCACGTCCTGCGTGCTGAAGCTGAACAATTCCGGTCCGAACGGAATCCCCAGGGCGATCTTGGGATAAAGCACCGAAATGAGGCCCCAGAACACCAGCTGGGTGTAGACCGGTGTGCCGCGGAAGAACCAGACCCAGGTCCAGCTCACGCCGCGGAACAGGGGATTGTCCGACTGGCGCATGAAGGCCAGGAGAATGGCCAGCGTGATGGCGATCGCCATCGAGAGGACTGTCAGCAGCAACGTCCAGCCGATGCCCTGGATGACGAGCACGTCCATGAAATAGGTGCCGACGATGTCCCAGCGGAAATTGGTATTGGTGACCAGGCTCTGGCCCAGCAGCGCGGCGAACAGCAGGATGAGGACGGCGCCGGCCCAGCGGCCGGGATGGCGGACCGGAACGGCGTCGATCAGTTCCGGTTTCCGGTGCGCGGCACTGGTCCTGCGGTCGCTTGTATCGGTGGGTGCGAGGATGCTCAATTGCCTACCGCCGGGTTCACTTCAGACTTCGTGACGGCGCCCTTGGTGTTGCTCCAGGTGTCCAGGATTTTCGCGTAGGTCCCGTCGCTGATGAGTTTGTTCATGACGTTTTTCATGAGCTCGGACAGGGCGGTGTCGCTTTTGGCGACCGCGATGCCTTGCGGTGCCGCAGCGTAGACATCGCCGAGGGCCTCCAGCTTGCCGCCGGTCTGCGAGAGGGCATAGCCGATGATGGGGGAATCGGCGGCCATGGCGTCGATGCTGCCGTTCACCAGACGGGTGGTCACGTCTGTCTGCGTTTTCAAAGTGACGACGTTGACGCCCGGTTTTCCGGCATCCGTGCATGCCTTGGACCGGCCGGAGACGTCGGGGTCCTCCTGGGTGGTGCCGGTCTGCACGCCCACGGTTTTGCCGCAGATGTCATCGACGCTGAAATTCTTCGGGTTGCCCTTCTGGACGGCCCACAGCGTGCCGGCATTGAAGTAGCTGACCATGTTGACGGCCTTCAGCCGCTCCTCGTTGATGGTGAAGGAGGAGATTCCCAGATCGTACTTGGCACCGAGAGCGGGCAGGATTCCCGTGAATTCCGACGTCTGGACCCTGACCTTCAGGCCGAGGGTCGCACCGATGGCCTTGGCGAAATCCACATTGTAGCCCACCGGGGTCTGGCCATCGGCGCCGCCCAGGGATTCGGCAGGTGCGTACGTTGTGTCGGCACCCACCGTGAGGGTGCCCTTGCTCCGGATGGCCTCAGGGACGCTCGCGGCGAGGGCATCGTCCCTGGCCACAGAGGCGGGATCAAAGCCGGCGGAACCCGGGGCAGCTCCCCCCGAGATCTGTGATGCATTGGTGCAACCGGTCAGAGAAAGAAGGCCGATGGCGAGACTCGCCAGTGCCTTTGTCCTCTTGGACGGAGAAAACGACATTGTTTACCTCTTGGTTGGGTGTGGCCCATGAATGGGACTGTTTTCTGACTGCCTGCACGCAGGTCGGCGTGCGGGCGCGCCCGTACTGGCGCTTGGTGGATCTCCCTACCTGCTTCCCGGTAGGGACAGGCGAAGAATCGGGATAGGTGAAGATCAGCCCAGGGGTAGGCGGGAACCGTTGAGTTCGGCGGCGGACCTGCTGAACAGGGCGGCCGAAGCGGCTCCGAGATCCTTCACATGGGTGAATCCCGGGAATTTCCGGTCGGGCTGGGAAGCTTTCATCTTGTCGTCGACGAGGGCCTTGACCACGAACACGACGGCAGCTGACCGCTGTGGCTGGCGGTCGTTCGTGCTGCCGGATTGTGAGCTGCGGAAGCCGTCGGCCACCGCCAGCGTCCAGGCTTCGGAAGCGGCCTTGATCGCTGCGTAGGCGGCACCACCTGCGGAGGGATTGGCGGCTGCCTGGGCAGACACGATGGCCAGTCGGCCCGCCGGGGACTTTTCAAGGTCGTCGTAGAAGGCGCGGCTGGTGTTTCGCAGTGTCGTCAGGACGCTGGTGTGCAGAAAGTCCCAGTCGGAGTCCTCCTGCCCCGGTATGCCGTCGCCGCCGCGCCAGCCACCCACCAGGTGGATGAGGCCGTCGAGGGGTCCAAGGTCCCGCCGGACCGTGGATGCCAGTTCCCGGACGGCCGCGGGTTCTGCGAGGTTGCAGGTGTACCCGGTGACGTTGGGCCAGGACTGTGCGAGGTTCTGCACGCGTTCAGTGTCCAGGTCCACGGCGGCGACGCGGAATCCGGCGCCGCTGAGGGCCGATACGACGGCGGTCCCGGCCTCGCTGGTGGAGCCGGCCACCATAACGGTCCGGCGTCCGTCGGGAGCCATCATGCCGCGTCCTGGCGGCTGCCGCCGCCGTTTGGCTCGCCGGTGATTCCGGCCGTGGATTCGATGACGTTTCTCATCTTTTTCTCCAGTGCTTCGTAGAACATTGATAGTGGGAACTCGTCATCAAGCACCTGGTCGGTCAGGCCCCGAGGAGGGCCGTGAAGGGCCAGCGCCCCGGGCCCTTTGGCCCAGAGGGATGCGGGGTTCGGGGTGACTGTGGCGCTGATGAATTCATAGGCCGCCAGCCAGTGAGCGGTTTTCGGGCGGTCAATTGAACGCCAGTACAGCTCCTCGATCTGCTTCCCAAGTTCGATAACAACCTCGGGCGCTTCCGACCAGTCGATGGACAGTTTCGAGTCCGTCCAATGAAGCACCTTGTGCTGGTGCATCCATGCGAAAAGGAGCTGACCGCCAAGTCCGTCGTAATTGCGGACCCGGTTTCCTGTCATCGCGAACCGGAAAATCCGGTCGAAGATGACGGCATACTGGACGAGTTTCGCGTGGTTTCGCGCCTCCGGCGGCGCGTTCTCATCCCTCTCGATACGGACGGATTCGCGGAATGCCGTCAGATCGCACCGCAGCTCTTCCAGGGTGTAGAGAAAGTACGGCATCCTCTGCTTGATCATGAATGGATCAAACGGCAGATCCCCGCGCATGTGCGTCCTGTCATGGATCAGATCCCACATCACGAAGGTTTCCATGGCCAGCTGAGGGTCTTCAAGCAGGCGCCGCGCTCCGTCGGGAAGAGTGAGGGACGTGATGTCGCTGGCTGCGGCCACTACCCTCCGGAACCGCTCAGCCTCGCGATCCGCGAAAATACCACCCCAGGTGAACTGCGGCGTTTCACGGACGGCTACGCTCTCGGGAAACAACACCGCCGAGTTCGTGTCATAGCCGGGTGTGAAGTCGATGAAGCGGATGGGTACGAACAGCGGGTTCGAATACTCTGCACCTTCGAGTTCAGCGATGAACTCCGGCCACACCACTTCGAACAGCACGGCCTCCACGAAGCGGTTCGGGCTGCCGTTCTGCGTATACATAGGGAAGACCACCAGATGCGGCAGTCCGTCGATTCGGTGCTGCTGTGGTTGGAATGCGAGCAGGGAATCCAGGAAGTCCGGGACCCCGAACGAGGAGGCAGCCCACCGCTCGAAGTCAACTTCCAGCCGGGCCAGATACTCCGCATCGTGCGGGAACGAAGGGGCCAACTCCCTGAGTGAAGCCGTGATGGTGGTGACCTCGTACAGGGCTCGGTCATGGTCCCCCGGATCAGGTATCGAGCCGTCCTTCACCTGGATCTGCTGCAGTTCTCCGGCGGCCCGTTTCAGCTCGGTCCAGGACGGGTTTGAGGCAAGCAGGGCACCTATTGAGGAGCGGGATACGTGTTTTGTTGCAGTCATTGCTACGGCGTCCTTCCTTCTCTGTGACCCGCGTAACACTAGTGAACAGAAAGACATCTTCATCTAAAAACAGAGGCGCAGTAAGCAAGTCTTAGTCTAAATTCGGGAAATAGGGCTGGTGGCCAAGAGGTTGCCGTGCCCCGTTCGAGGTTGGCCCTGCATGACATTGGGGTTTAGCCGCCTACAATAGGTGCATAGGTACGCACATATTGATTGAGGGATCCTTGTGATCGAAGTTCTCGCCATCCGCGCCTACCGGAAGCTCTTCTCAGCCCAGATTGTTGCGTTGCTGGGGACGGGTTTGCTGACGGTGGCCCTCGGACTGCTGGCGTTCGACCTTGCAGGAGCGCAGGCCGGGGCCGTGCTCGGGACGGCGCTGACCATAAAAATGCTGGCCTACGTCTTCGTCGCGCCCGTCATGGCGGCACTGGTGGAACGGCTGCCAAAAAAGCCGGTCCTGGTGGCCGCGGACCTGACCCGTGGAGGCATCGCACTGATGCTCCCCGCGGTGGATCAGGCCTGGCAAATCTACATGCTGGTCTTTGTCCTGCAGAGCGCCTCCGCTACGTTCACGCCCGCCTTCCAGTCCTTGATCCCGGCGGTGCTCCCCGATGAACGGCAGTACACGCGGGCCTTGTCACTCTCCCGCCTCGCCTATGACCTGGAATCCCTGCTCAGTCCGGCCCTGGCCGCAGCACTCCTATCCGTACTTACCTTCCACGAACTCTTCCTCGGCACCGCGGCAGGGTTTATGTTCTCAGCGGCACTCGTGATGACCACCAGGCTGCCAGCCACACCGGCAGCCCGTCAGGAAGGATCACTGTGGCGACGCACCACCCTCGGTGCACGGATCTTTGCGAAGTCGCCGGAACTGCGCGGCCTCCTTGCTTTGAATCTGGCCGTGGCGGCCGCTACAGCCCTGGTGCTGGTCAACACTGTGGTCTATGTCCGGGACCTGTTCGCAGGATCCAACGCCGACGTCGCCATCGCCCTGGCGTGTTATGGCGCCGGCTCGATGGCTGCAGCGCTCAGCGCACCCAGGGCGCTGGACCGAATAGCCGACCGTTCGTTGATGATGTCCGGAGCAGCGCTTCTTGGCATTGGCCTCGCCGGCACGTTTGTCCTGCTGGCGACTGCCGGGCCATGGCTCATGCTGCTGGGGCTCTGGGTGGCACTTGGCATCGGGACTTCGATGATCAGCACCCCATCGGCCCGGCTGCTGCGCCGCTCGGCATCCGAAAGCACGCGGACCTACATCTTCACCGCCCAGTTCTCCCTCTCCCACGCGTGCTTCATCATCACTTACCCTGTCGCTGGCTGGATCGGCGCGTCCGCCAGCCAGCCCGCGGCCGCAGCAGCGCTGGCAGTGGTGGCTATGATCAGTACAGCAGCGGCCCTGAAATTCTGGCCGGCTGCCTCCAAGGCCGGCGCAGAACCGGCCAGCAGGAAAGGGTGAGCTGGTGGAAGAGGCCCAACGCGTCAACACACCGAGCCTTCACCACCCCAGGCTCCCCGATGCCCGCCGGCTGGATGCCGCGACGGCCACGTTCCGGATGCTCGCAGATCCCACCCGCCTGCATGTGCTCTGGCTCCTGACCCAAGAACCGGCCGACGTCACCACTCTGGTGGAACGCACCGGCGCCTCCCGGACCTCCGTCAGCCAGCACCTGGCCAAACTCCGGTTCAGCGGCCTCGTCAGCACCCAAAAAGTGAGTCGCCGGGTGGTCTACAGCATCGCGGACGGCCACCTCGCCCGGCTTGTCCTGGAAGGCCTGAATCACGCCGACCACACCGTCACGGGGGAACCCAGCCACGGCTGACCGTCCTGGCGGTAAGGCGAGCGCGCGGCCGTCGCCCGCTTTAGGCCCGGCCCGCACGTGTTAAGTTGAAAGGTACGACGGGCCGCACCGGGTCCGGCGCATCGGCTGGAAAGAGACGTTCCGTGGAATCCCCCGCATCTGCCCCCGCACCCGTGAGGATCCTGACGGTCTGCACCGGCAACATCTGCCGTTCCCCCGTGGCTGAGCGGCTGTTGCAGGCCGGGCTGGACCAGGTGATGCCGGGCGGATTCGAGGTCACCAGCGCCGGAACCCGGGCCATGGTGGGCGACCCCATGCAGCCGCTGTCCGGTGACATCGTGCGCACCTTCGGCGGGAACCCGGACGGTTTCGTCTCGCGGCAGCTGACCGGCAAGATCCTGCGCGGCGTGGACCTGGTGCTCACCATGACCTCGGGCCACCGCGGCGAAGTGCTCCAGCTGGACGCCTCCCTGCTCAAGCGCACGTTCACCATCCGCGAGTTTGCCCGCATGCTCGACGTCCTGGACGAGCGTGCGGACAGTGCCGCACACGGTACGGTAGCGGACGACGGCGGCGGTCCCGTCGGTGCCAACACCGCCTTCTGGCGGGGGGTGCCCGCGCGCGCCGCGTCCGTCCGGCACCTGTCACTGCCCGCGGATTCTTCCGAAAACGACATCATCGACCCCTACCGGCGCAGCCCGGAGATCTACCACCAGATGGAGGACGAACTGGCCCCGGCCATCGTTTCCATCCTGCGGCACGCGCGCCTGAACATTCCCGCCTAAACCGGCGGGCCGCCGTCGTACGTTACGGCTCGGAAACGACACGCTCCGCGTTGTAGCCTGAACCGGGTCCGAGGGCGGACACTAAGTCATGGCGAGCACCCCAAGCGGTCCTGATCCGATCGGCCCCGGCAATTCCGGCCCCGAGCCTGCCGCGCCTGCCGCGCTGAAACGGCGCCGCTTGATCGCCGCGGTGCTGTCGCTGGTGCTGGTGGCCGTCGTCGCCGTGTCCGCCCTGCTGTTCACCAAGCCTGCCGCGGAAGTTGCGGCCCCGGTGCCCACCATCACTGACACCGCCACCCCCACTCCTTCGGAGACGACACCGCCACCGCCCCCGGCACCGGCCCCTCCCCCGCCGCCCGAACCCATCGCGGAACTCCCCGCGGCGCCCATGAACATCCTGGTGATCGGCAGCGACAGCCGTGCCAACGCCCGGGAGCAGGCAGCCCACACCGCGGCCACGGGCGAATCGCAGGACCACCGCGCCGACACGCTCATGCTGGTCCACATCCCGGCCGACCGCCACAGCGTGCACGTGGTCTCGCTCATGCGCGACCTATACGTCAACATCCCCGACTACGGCTACGCCAAGATCAACACCAGCCTGCAGGTGGGCGGCATACCGCTCGCGACCCGCACGGTGGAGTCCCTGATGGGGACCCACATCGACCACACCGTCATGCTGGACTTCCACGGTTTCAGGACGCTCACCGACGGGCTGGGCGGAATCGACGTGAACGTCACCGTGCCGTTCCAGTCCACCCACGAAACCCAGCACGTCTTCACACCGGGGGTGAACCACCTCGACGGCCAGGCGGCGCTGGAATTCGTCCGCGAGCGCTACGCCTTCGTCGACGGCGACTTCCAGCGGGTCAGGAACCAGCAGACGTTCCTCCGCGCCATTCTTGCCCGGCTCACCAGCGACGGCGCCCTGCACGACGTGACTGCTGTGCGGGCCCTGGTGAATTTTGCATCCGGCTACCTCACAGTGGACCAGGGCTTTGATCCTGTGGGCGTGGCGATCCTGGCCTATGGCATGCGCGGGATCGACCCCAACGCGGTTGTTTCGCTCACGCTTCCGACAGCAGGGGTGGGCACGGCACCGGGAGGGGCGTCGGTGGTGTTCCCGGACTATGGCGGGATCGCCCAGGTAGCGGCTGCCATGCGCGAAGGCCGGCTGCCCGAGTACGCGGGCGGGTAGTACGCCGGGGGTGATTGCTTGGCACCAGCTGGCAGGCACCAAGTGAAACGGCCCCCGGCAGTTCATTCAGTGCCAGGGGCCGTTTCATCGGTGACTTAACTCCGGGTGGGGTCCGGGCGCAGCGGTGCGGGCCCCGGATCCGGGAAGGGCAGCGGACCTGGCGGTTCCGGCGTCGGGATGGGGCTGGGCCTGTCCGGTCCCGGGTGGCCGGGATGGGTGGGCTCCGGATTGAAGGGGTCCGGGCCTGGTTCCGGCGGGAACGGCTCTGGTTCGTGCACTGGCGGGATGGTCATGGAACTTCCCCTCTCACGCTGGGCGGATGCGCCTTTGCGTGATCAGGATACTCCGTCCGACCTGCTTCTAGGCCGGACGGCGCAGACGGACCGGGCGGGAAACCGGCGCTTTGGCTGCTTCGCCGGCTTCCCGCATCAGCGGAACGGCGAAGCTCACCACCAGGCGGGCGTTGGCGTCGTCCGTGGACCTGATGGTCAGGCTTCTGGTGCCGGGCGGCAGGGACGGGGTGAATACCTGCAGGTTCCGGGATCCGAGGCTGGCCGAGTCCCGGAGGGTGTATTGTGTGCCCCAATGGTCTTCGATGGCAATTTCCGGGATGCCTCTCCCGGCAGCGGATTCAACGTGGATGTTGACCACCAGGCACGTGCTCCAGACTTCGACAGAGAGCACCGTGAACTCTGCGCCGGGCGTCAGGTGTAGGCCATACGTGGGCGGCAGGAGCATCTTCCGGAGGATGCCTTTCGGAATCAGGTTTCGCATCTTCGCCCCCAATATTACTAAGAGTGCTTCCAATTAGCCCGCGATAATGACGCCCTGTCAAGGTCCTTGCGCAGCCTCCTGCGGCAACCCGCACCAGCATGGCCAGGGACGCAGAGAAGTGGTCCCCGGCGGGGCCGGGGACCACCGTATCGGAAGGGTCGCCCGCAGACTGCCGATGCGCTGTCTGGCGCTGTGGCGTGCCGAAACGGCTAACCGCCCTATGAAGGCAGATGAAAAAGAACGCGTCCGGATCCTCCCGGTAATGGCGTTTTAGCACCGGGCGGAGGGTGGTTCAAGGGGTTCCGGCCGGTAACTTAGCGGCGATCCGGCCCGGCTGCAGGAGGGCGCTACCCCGGTAGCGAACGGCGGCCATTTTGTCCGCCCGGCTCTATATATTGAAGGCATGACCCAGACTCCGCTGCAGGATTCCGCCACTTCATCCGCCGCTCCCTCCCCCACGCCCCCAGTGGCCAAGCAGGTCCCGCACGAGCGGACGCACCATGGCGACACGTTCGTGGACAACTACGAGTGGCTGCGCGAGAAGGAATCCGCCGAGGTGGTTGAGCACCTGAAGGCCGAGAACGCCTACCAGGAGGCCGTCACCGCCCACCAGGAGCCGTTGCGCGAGGCCATCTTCCAGGAAATCAAGGGCCGCACGCAGGAGACAGACCTGTCTGTCCCAAACCGCAAGGACGGCTGGTGGTACTTCAGCCGCTCGGTTGAGGGCAAGGAGTACGGCATCCAGTGCCGCGTCCGCGCCCAGGACACCGGCAACCCCGTGGCCGACTGGACTCCCCCCGCAGTGGAGGCCGGCGTCGAAATCCCCGGCGAGGAAGTGCTGCTGGACGGCAACATCGAGGCCGAAGGCAAGCCGTTCTTCTCCGTGGGCGGCTCGGCCGTCACGGTGGACGGGGACCTTTACGCCTACGCCGTGGACAACGCCGGCGACGAACGTTTCACCCTCCACATCAAGGACCTCCGCACGGGTGAGCTCCTGCCGGACGTCATCGAGAACATCTTCTACGGCGTCAGCTTCTCCCCCGACGGCACCCGCATTTTCTACACCGTGGTGGACGATTCGTGGCGCCCGTACCAGGTGAAGTCCCACGTCCTGGGCACGCCGGTCACCGACGATGAGGTGATTTACCAGGAGGACGACGTCGCCATGTGGCTGGGCTTTGAGCTCTCCTCCGACAGGCGCCACCTCGTGCTGGGCATCGGCTGCTCCGAGTACAGCGAGACCCGCCTGCTGCGTTTCGATGACCCGACGGCGGCCCTCACCACCGTGATTTCGCGGGACGAGCGCGTCCTCTACGAGGCCGAGCCGTTCCTGCTCACCGGTCCTGACGGCGAAAAATCAGAACGCATCCTGCTCACCCACAACCGCGGTGCCATCAACTCCATGGTCTCCCTGGCGGACCCCGCCGAGCTCGCCAAGCCGCTGGCCGAGCAGCACTGGAGTACCGTCGTCGAGCATTCCGACGACGTCCGCGTCAACGGTGCCGGCGTCACTTCCACGCACCTGATTGTGTCCGTCCGCAAAGACACGATCGAACGCGTCCAGGTGATGGGACTGGCCGGCCTCGGTACGCCCGCCCAGGAAGCCCCGGTGGAACCGGCGTTCGACGAGGAGCTGTACACGGCCGGCGTCGGCGGTTCGGACTACGAGGCCCCGGTCATCCGGCTGGGCTACACGTCCTACTTCACGCCGTCGCGCGTCTACGACTTTGTGCTGCCCACCCCGGCGCAGCCCGCCGGCGAACTGCTGCTCCGCAAGGAAAGCCCGGTACTGGGCGGCTACGACGGCAGCGACTACGTGGCCACCCGCGAATGGGCCGACGCCGCGGACGGCACGCGGATCCCCCTGTCTGTGCTGCGGCACAGGAGCGTCAAACAGGATTCGACGGCTGCGGGCCTGGTCTACGGGTACGGCTCCTACGAGTTGAGCATGGACCCCGGCTTCGGCATCGCCCGGCTGTCGCTGTTGGACCGCGGCGTGGTGTTTGTGATCGCGCACATCCGCGGCGGCGGCGAGCTGGGCCGGCACTGGTATGAGGACGGCAAGAAGCTCGCCAAGAAGAACACCTTCACCGACTTTGTGGACGCCACGGACTGGCTGGCCAAGTCCGGGTGGGTGGATCCGTCCCGGATTGCGGCGCTCGGCGGTTCAGCAGGCGGTCTGCTGATGGGCGTAGTGGCCAACCTGGCACCGGAAAAGTACGCAGCGGTGGTGGCGCAGGTGCCGTTCGTGGATGCCCTCACCACCATCCTGGACCCGGAGCTTCCGCTGTCCGCCCTGGAATGGGAGGAATGGGGCAACCCCATTACCGACCCGGACGTATACGCCTACATGAAGTCCTATTCACCGTACGAGAATGTGCGTTCCGTTGCGTACCCCAAGGTGGCCGCGGTGACGTCCTTTAACGACACCCGTGTCCTGTACGTGGAGCCGGCCAAGTGGGTCCAGGAGCTGCGGAACAAGACCACCGGCGCCGAGCCTGTGGTGATGAAGATCGAAATGGACGGCGGCCACGGCGGCGCGTCCGGGCGCTATGTCCAGTGGCGCGAGCGGGCGTGGGACTACGCGTTCATCGCCGACTCCCTCGGCGCCAACGACCTGCTGCCAGGGGCTGGCCTCAAGTAGCCATTGATCACCGCCGTCAGGCGTCGCTGCTCCCGAGCTCCGGATGCTCAGTCAGCAGCTCGGCCAGTGTCTCGAGGTTGGCACGGACGGTCCTGGCCTGGGCTTGTTCCACGAACCGGTCGGCCAGTTTGCCGAACACCCCGCCCAGGCCAGATGCCGCATCGATCCGGAAGTTCAGGCGCGTCCCGTCACCTTCAGGTTCCAGGACATGGGTGATAGTGAATTCCAGCTTTCCTTCCACCGAGCGGGATACAAGGCGGGTTGGAGGCTGGAATTCGATGACCTCGGTTGTCCAGTCGAATTTCCTGCCCACCACCTTGCTGGCGCCCTTGACCCGGGTGCCGACCGCAACAGGCTCGGTCCCGACCGTTTCGGCATGGACCGCCGAGGAGTCCCAGACCGGAATGTTTTCGCCCCTGGACAGGAAATTGAAGACTTCCTGTGGCGGGCGGGCAATGTAGACGCTTTCTTCCACGGTAGGCATCGGGTTCTCCTTGGACACGCCTGTTGCCAGCGCGGCATGGCCGGCAGCTAGGCACAACGCCAGTTTGGCCTTGACCCATCAGGCAGTCAATGGCCATTCGTTTCCCTCACTGGGAGCGGGCGCGCCATTCGTCCTCGAGGATCGCGTAGACCAGCTCAGTGGCCCACTGGCCCTTGTAATGCCATTTGTCCACCAGCCGGGCCTCCAACCGCATGCCCAGCCGTTCGCACAAGGCGGCGGAGGCGGTGTTGAGCGCGTCGAGCTTTGCCTCGATCCGGTGCATTCCCAGCTCCTCGAACCCCAGCCTCAGCACGGCATCCGCGGCCTCGGCCCCGTAGCCCTTGCCCCGCGCGCCCGGCGCCAGGGACCATCCCACTTCGCCCTGCCCGCTGCCGGGAAGCCACTTCAGCACCACCTCGCCGAGGAGTCCCGGGGCGTCCACGGCCTCGATGGCCAGGCATATCCAGTCGCCCTCCTTCTCGAAGACGAAGTTGGCGTACTTGCCCACGGACTCCATGCACTTGGTGTAGCTCTTGGCCTCCCCGGGCAGGAATCGGGCCGTTTCAGGCAGCGAATGGTAGGCATGGAAGGCGTCCAGGTCCCCAGCTTCGAACCGGCGCAGGATCAAACGCTCGGTGCGGATGGGCAAAGTGATCTCAGGCATGGACTGAGGCTACCCCGCAGCCCGGGCAAGCTCGATCACCGGGTTTCGCTCCCCAACCGCTCCCTCACCTCGCAAGCTCGGTCAGGGAACCCTGCGGTCGTGGGCCCAGGCTCAACCACCGACGACGGCGGCAGTTGCCTCTGCGATGGCGCGCTCCTCGTCGGTGGGCACCACCAAAACCGGGATGGCGGACGCAGCCGTGGAAATCACCCGCGGTTCCTTGGACCGCTGACTGTTCAGGCCGGCGTCGAGCTCTATGCCCAGCGCATTCAGCCTGTCAGTCACGAGGGCGCGGAACTGGTGCGAGTTTTCGCCGATCCCCGCCGTGAACACCAGTGCCTTGGCGCCCCCGACGGCCACGTGGTAGCCGCCGATGTACTTGGCCAGCCGGTAGGACGTAACCGCGAGCGCCATCGAAGCCTTGGCGTCGCCGGCCTCTGACGCCTCCACCACCGAGCGCATGTCGTTGTTTCCGGCGAGCCCCTTCAGCCCCGATTCGCGGTTGAGCATGGTGTCGATGTCCTCCGGCGTCCACCCGATCCGGCCGAGGAAGACCAGGATGGAGGGATCAAGGTCGCCTGAGCGGGTGCCCATCACCAGGCCCTCCAACGGCGTGAAGCCCATGGACGTGTCCACCGATTGACCGCGGCGGATGGCCGTGACGGAAGCGCCGTTCCCCAGGTGGGCGATCACGCCGTCGAACTCGTCCACGGGAAGATCGAGCAGCCCGGCGGCGCGGTGCGTGACGTACTCGTGCGACGTGCCGTGGAAGCCATAGCGGCGGATGCCGTGGTTCGTGTAGAGCTCATCGGGGACGGCGTAGCGCCAGGCGTGTTCGGGCAGCGTGCGGTGGAATGCGGTGTCGAACACGGCCACCTGCGGCAGGTCCGGCCACTTCTTGCTGATGGCGCGGATGCCCAGGACGTTGGCGGGGTTGTGCAGCGGCGCCAGCGGGTTGAGGCGCTCGATGGCACGCGTGATCTCGTTGTCGATCAGCACGGGCTCGGCGAACCGCTCACCGCCGTGCACCACACGGTGGCCCACCGCCGCCAGGTCCAGGTCCCCGAGCTCGGCATGGATCGCGGCATCTACCAGTTCCAGCGCCTCCGCATGATCTCGGGGGCCCTCGATTTCGCCGTCGCCATCACCGCCGTTGCCCATGCCGATCTTCTCGATCAGCCCTTCGGTCAGCACCATGCCGGCGACCACGTCCCGGACCTGGTACTTGAGCGAGGACGAACCGGAATTGATAACGAGCACAAGCATGGGGCCTCCTGGAGCCTTGGTGCCGCGGGGCACAGCTGACGAGGGGTGTGCCGGAGCCTGGCGCAGCGCTCCCTGGGATCCACTCTATAAGTTCCCCTCCTGTGTACGCTGGCTTGTAAATGATAATGATTCTCATTAGAGTAATCGGCATGCATATCACTGTGATCAGCTCCCTGGACGCCCTGTGCCGCCAGCAAGCCTGCCAAGACGCGGCCGCGGCCAATCCCGGCGCCGTGGTGGTCCTGCACGATCTGTTGGAGAACGGCGTGGTGATCCGCAGGATCTCCAGCCAGTCCGGGCTTGTGGAGCGCGCCGAGACGCAGCTGGAACACGGCTGCCTGAGCTGCACCGTGCGGCTGGATCTCGTGCCCACCATCGAGCGGCTGCTGGAACGCGGGGAGACCCAGGCCATCATCGGGCTCCCTCCGGCCGTGTCCGCGGAGGCCGCGATCGGCGCCCTGCGGCGTGGCCTTTCCCGCCCGGTGACGATTGATTCCGCTGTCCTTGCCTGCGCCCCTGACACGCTGGAGGACCACATCTGGGACCACCACACCCTGTTTGAGTCCGGGTTCACACCAGTCCCGGAGGACCAGCGCACTGCTGGTGAATTCCTCATCGGCGAGCTGTCGTTCAATGACACCGTCCTGCTGGCAGAGGTGGACCTGTGTCCGGCCGACCCCGCCCTGCGTGTTCGCGGCGTCCAACTGGTCAGGGAACTGGCCCCTCACGCTGACGTGGCGGAAAACGCCCGCCTCATCCGCCCGGGCCGCCACAACTACCACGACGCCCTGAGCCGGACAGTCCCCGGTTCGGTGCGGATCCCGGCGTCGTCCTCCACGTCACCGTTCACTACCGTCACCCACAGGGCCCAACGGCCGTTGCACCCTGAGCGGTTCCGGCACGCCCTGGCGTCCCTCGCGGAAGGGTGCTGCTGGTTGCGGGGACGCCTGTGGATCGCCGCCGCACCGCAGTGCCGGATCGCCATCCAGGGCATCGGCCCGCGTGTCTGGCTCGAAAACACCGGACCGTGGCTGGCAGACCAGGACGCCGGTGCGGCGCCCGATCCCCTCAACCATGTGGACGCCCACCTGGACTGGCATCCGGAACACGGGGACCGCGGAAGCGTGCTGGCCGCGACCGGAGAGGGCATGGACCCGGCGGAAATTGCGCAGCTGCTCTCCGCCTGCGAACTCACCGACGCGGAAATGGAGGCCGGGTTCGCCGGTCTGACCGACCCGTTCCAGCTCGACCCCGCCCCGTCCTGAACGGCCCCCGCCGCACACCAACAACAAGGAGCAAGCCCATGAAAGTCAGAAATTCCCTCCGCGCCCTGAAGAAAGTTCCCGGCGCCCAGATCGTCCGACGCCGGGGCCGAACGTTTGTGATCAACAAGAAGAATCCGCGGATGAAGGCCCGTCAGGGCTGAGGCTGCAGACCGGCTCACCCGCGCCTGCCGTTGCGTCAGCCGCGGCAGGCGCTTAGAGTCGGCGGACACGTTGCACCACGCAGAGAGGACTTTCATGCCGAACGACACCACTCAGCCCGACGACACCGAGCCCGGGACAGCAGAACCCGGGACCCCAGAACCCGCCTCCGGCACCACGGACCCTACCGGCGTCGAGGGTGCCAACCCGGCCCTGGACGACACCGGAAGCCCCAAGGTCGATGAAGTGGGCGAGCCTGCTGAACAACCCAAGGATCCGCAGAACCTGGACCTCACGCCCGAAGGACTCTCCGACGAGCCCGCCAAGGAAGAAGACCCAGACAGCCTGGCCAAGCCGGAAAACAGCTAACCTCAACGCGGGGTCACTCAATGCCCAATATTCCCTCCGGAAGGGGCATTTAGTGACCCCGCGTTGCTGCCTGGATGGCGGTGATGGCCACCGTGTTCACGATGTCCTCCACGGTGCAGCCGCGCGAGAGGTCGTTGACCGGCTTGCGCAAGCCC
This sequence comes from Pseudarthrobacter humi, assembly GCF_024294965.1. Classification (NCBI taxonomy): domain Bacteria; kingdom Bacillati; phylum Actinomycetota; class Actinomycetes; order Micrococcales; family Micrococcaceae; genus Pseudarthrobacter; species Pseudarthrobacter humi. The sequence goes on along the minus strand of NZ_JANCLV010000012.1, from coordinate 55,089 downwards.
TGCAGGACGGGCCCGACGGCGACCGCCCCGGAGCTCTGCTGCACCGCCTTGTACGTGTTGTTGCCGGTGTTCAGGTCCGGGAAGATGAACACGGTCGCCTGGCCTGCCACTGACGAGTCGGGCATTTTGGAGGCCGCGATGGAAGCGTCCACGGCGGCGTCGTACTGGATGGGGCCTTCGACGGCGAGATCCGGGCGGCGTTGACGCACCAGTTCGGTGGCCTGCCGGACTTCGTCCACGGCCTCGCCGGAGCCCGAGCCGCCGGTGGAGTAGGACAGCATGGCCACCCGCGGCTCCACCCCGAACTGCACCGCGGTTTCGGCCGAGGCGAGGGCGATGTCGGCGAGCTGTTCCACGTTGGGGTCCGGATTCACGGCGCAGTCGCCGTAGACCAGCACCCGGTCCGGCATGAGCATCAGGAACACCGAGGACACGATCTTGACGCCGTCGCGCGTTTTGACGAACTCCAGCGCCGGGCGGATGGTGTGCGCGGTGGTGTGGGCGGCGCCGGACACCATGCCGTCCACCACACCCAGCTGGACCATCATGGTGCCGAAGTAGCTGCCGTCCTGCATGATTTCCAGGGCCTTGGGCAGGTCCACGCCCTTGTGCGCACGCAGTTCGGCGTACTTCTCCGCGAACCCCTGCCGCAGTTCCGAGGTGGCCGGGTCCACGATGTTGATCCCGGCGAGGTCGATGCCGTTGGCCGCTGCCAGCTCCCGGACCTGCGAATCCGGTCCCAGCAGGGTGAGGTCGCAGACGTCGCGGCGGTGCAGGATTTCGGCGGCCTGCAGGATCCGGACGTCCGTTCCCTCCGGCAGCACCACGTGCCGGCGCTGCCCCCTGGCCCGTTCGATGAGGTCGTGCAGGAACCGCAGCGGGGTCATCCGCTCCGGGCGCGGCAGGTGGAGGCGTTCCACGAGTTCGGCCTCGTCCACCCGTTTGGACCACAGACCCAGGGCGGAGGCCACCTTGCGGCGGTGCCCGGACCAGATCTCGCTGCGGACCTCGGAGACCCTCTTGGCAGTGGTGTAGGTGTCCTGGCTGGCGGCAAACACGGGGAACGGCGCCTGCGCCAGGAGCGGGTAGATGTTGGCGTCCGGGGACAGGCCGCCGGTCAGGATCAGCGCGGACGGCACCGGGAATTCCGGCGAGAACGACGACGCCAGGCAGGCCACCATCACGTCCGCACGGTCGCCGGGAACGATCACCAGGGCCCCCTCGTCCAGCACGTTCAGGAAGTTGCCCACGTTCATGGCGGCCACCTTGATGTCCCGGACGTCGCGTTCCATGTCCGCGAGGCCGGCGATCTGGCGTACGCCCAGCGCCGTGGCAACCTCGCCGGTGGTGGGCCGGGCGATCTCCTCCAGCTCCGGCAGGACGTACACGGGCCGGTTGGATGCACCCGGTTTGATGGCGGCCGCGATTGCCTCCACGAGGTCCGGGTCAGCGCGGTTCACCATGATGGCCAGCAGCGAGCACTTTTCCGCCGCCAGCTCCTTGCGGGAAACCTCGACGGCGGCCGCGGCCTCCGCGACGCTGAGCCCCTTGGCGCCCACCACGGCAACCACCGGCGCGGCCAGGTTGTTGGCCAGCCGGGCGTTCAGGTCAAACTCGACGGCGGCGTCCTGGCCGGTGAGGTCCGTCCCCTCCACGATCACCACGTCGCAATGCTTGGCGATCTCGGCGAAGATCTCCACGCAGCGCGCATCGATGTCGGCGCGTTTTCCGTCTGCGAGGAGGGCACGCACCTCAGTGGACGTCAGGCCGCCACGGCAACGGTCGTCGTCGAGCGCGAAGCGTGATTTCATCAGCGCCACCATGGGATCGTCGGCGGCGTCCGGGCCGTGGACCACCGGTTTGAAGAAGCCGATCCGGTCCGCGTGCCGGTGGAGCGTGTCCGCGAGGCCCAGGGCCACGAGCGATTTGCCCGACCCCGGGGTGGTCGCGCTGACGTAGATGCCTTTGGCCATGGTCCGCCCTTTGCTGTGCGTGGTGCCGGTCCCTCCATCCTTGCACTTCCGTGCCGGGGGTCCCACCGATCAGGGGTACCCGCAGACCGGTCTGCCCTTGACACCGGACCCGCATCTGGGATTACCTAATGAACATTCGGTAAATAAAGCTGGAGGCAATGACGCATGGCTGAAGCAGCACTCTCCGGGGTCACCCACCCCATCCTGGAAAACGACTACGCCTCCGAATGGATGGGCATCGAGGTCCTCGCCGTCAGCGACGGACACGCCACCATCCGCATGAAGCTCCGGCAGGAAATGCTCAACGGGTTCGGCATGGCGCACGGCGGAATGATCTTCGCCTTCGCCGATTCCGCGTTCGCCCTTGCCTGCAACCCGGTCAATCCCACCCCCGAAGAGGCCGACAGCATTACCGTTGCCGCCGGTGTCGACATCAACTTCCTCAAGCCCGCCTACCGCGGCCAGGTGATCACCGCCGTCGCGGACCGCCGGTCCAGCTCAGGGCGCAGCGGGCTCTACGACATCCAGATTTTCGCCGCCGACGCCGGCACGCAGCCCGGTGCCCAGCCCGATTCGCCACCCAGCTCCGGCAACCCGGGGGAACTCATCGCCGAGTTCCGCGGACGCAGCCGCACCATTCCCAAGAAGTAGGAAACCATGACCCTCCACGCCCCCGAAACGCCCATGCCGCAGTCCACGTCCCAGGGCACCTCCCCGGGCACAGATCCCATCCTGGACCGCGAGGAAACCATCTCCCGCGACGAACTCGAGGCCCTCCAGCTCACCCGCCTGCAGCACACCGTGGCGTACGCCTACGACCGCGTGCCGCTCTACAAGCGCAAATTCGACGACGCCGGCATCCACCCCGCCGACCTGCGCGAACTGGCCGACCTCGGCAACTTCCCGTTCACCACCAAGGAAGACCTGCGCGCCGAGTACCCGTTCGGCATGTTCGCCGTGCCGCAAAGCGAAGTCGCCCGCGTGCACGCGAGTTCGGGCACCACCGGCCGGCCCACCGTCGTCGGGTACACCAAGCAGGACCTGGCCGACTGGGCCAAACTGGTGGCGCGCTGCCTCCGCGCCTCCGGCGTCCGGCCCGGCATGAAGGTCCACAACGCCTACGGCTACGGCCTGTTCACCGGCGGCCTGGGCGCGCACGCCGGCGCTGAAGCCCTGGGCTGCACCGTCATCCCAATGTCCGGCGGCCAGACCGAACGCCAGATCCAGCTCATCCAGGACTTCGCGCCTGATGCCATCCTGTGCACGCCGACCTACCTGCTGACCATCGCCGACGCGATGGCCCATATGGGCATCGACCCCGCCTCCACATCGCTCAAGTACGCGGTCCTGGGCGCCGAACCGTGGACGCAGGAGATGCGGCACGAACTCGAAGTCACCATGAACATCAAGGCCTGCGACATCTACGGCCTGTCCGAAGTGATGGGCCCGGGCGTCGCCGGCGAGGCCGTGGAAACCCAGGACGGCAGCCACATCTGGGAGGACCATTTCCGCCCCGAAATCATCGACGCGTTCAACCCCGTCGTGGGCAAGGAAAACGTCCTGCGCGACGGCGAACACGGCGAACTCGTTTTCACCTCGCTCACCAAGGAAGCCCTGCCGATCATCCGCTACCGCACCAAGGACCTCACCCGCCTCCTGCCCGGCACCGCCCGCCCCGCGCACCGCCGGATGGGCCGCATCACCGGCCGCAGCGACGACATGATCATCCTCCGCGGCGTGAACCTGTTCCCGTCCCAGATCGAGGAAATCGCGCTGCGCATCCCCGAACTCAGCCCTCACTTCCAGCTCGAACTCACCCGCCCCGAGGGGCAGCGGATGGACCAGCTGACGGTCAAGATCGAGCGCCGGGACGCGGTGACAGTTGAGCAGGGTACGACGGCGGCGCGCACCCTGCAGGAGCAGATCAAGATCCACGTGGGTTCTTCGTGCGCCGTTGACGTGGTGGAGCCGGGTTCACTGGAGCGGTCAAACGGCAAGCTGCGCCGGATCTACGACCTGCGCCCCATGGCCTAGCGCGAACGGACACGTGAGGCCCCGGCTGCGGCGCTGCAGGGATTACCGAACGTTCATGGGAAAATAGCCGGTATGCCCACTACAGCAGTCCCCAGCAAGCGCGGCCGTCCCGGTTACGACCAGCAGTCGGTGCTGCTCATCGCCGTCGACGTCTTCAACCGGCACGGCTATGACGCCACGTCCATGGGCATCCTTGCCGAGAACCTGGGCATCTCGAAATCGGCCATCTACCACCACGTGCCGTCCAAGGGCGACCTCCTGAAGCTCGCCCTGGACCATGCCCTCGGTGGCCTGGAATCAATCCTCGAACAGCCCGGGGCGCAAAGCGGCGCCGCGGACGCACGGCTGGAATTTGTCCTGCGGCAAACCGTGGCCGTCCTTGTGGAGCGGCTGCCGTTTGTCACGCTGCTCCTACGGTTGCGGGGCAACACTGACATTGAGCGCGACGCCCTGGAACGCCGTCGCGCGTTTGATCACGAGGTGGCCGCCCTGATTGCCGCAGCCCGCGACGAAGGCTCGCTGCGCCAGGACATCGATCCGCGCACCGTCACGCGCCTGCTGTTCGGCACCATCAACTCAATCGTGGAATGGTACAAACCGGGCGGCTCCCTCACGCCGGAAAAACTGGCCGACGACGTCATCACCATCGCGTTCGACGGGCTCCACGCGCAGCACTAGGGAATGCTGCGCGTGCTGAGTGCGACCTTCCGGGGCGGTCAGAGCTGGTATTCGACCTGCATGCCCAACGTCTCGTGAACGCAGAGGATGTTGTGCTCCGTGTCCATGAACCAGGCGCATTTCTCGGAGTCCGTTGTGCAGATGTGGTTCTCGGTCTTGAGGTTGGGCAGGTCGTAGTCCTGGAAACGGACGCCCCTGGCCTCCATGTCCTGCACGATCCGCTCAATGTTGCGCACCTCGAAACTGAGGGCGGTGTGCTCGGAGTGCTTCCCGTCCGAGACCGGCAACAACTGCAGCATCGGGCCGCCGTCGCTACCGAGTAATTCGCTTCCATTGTCTGTCATTCCGCGGTGCGGGAGGCCCAGTTTTTCGGTGTAGAAACTGCGGGCGCGCGCTGCGTCATCGACGGGCAGGATGGTTGTGGCTGTGTTCAGGGCTAGGTTCATTTGGCCACCTCCTACGGTGGAAATTTTACGCCGCAGCAGCCCGGAAAGATCCAAACGCTCTCTCACATAATGCGGGAAAAAACTCGACGCTCTCTCATGCGAGGACCGGTTCAGGTTCGCTCTTGAGGATGGACCGGCAGGTGGGATGCCCCCATTTTTTCGGACTCGCCCCGTCTGCCGCCGGCCGCCCTTATGCTCATGGGATGGCGCGAAGGATGAGGGACCCGCAGTTCCAGGATGAGCAGCTATGCGGGTGGACTACGTGAGGGCGTGGAACGTTCAATGAAAAAATTGCGGGTGTTGATGGTGCTGGCCGGCCTAACTCTGTCAGGGTGTACGGTTCCGCCCCCATTTGCCACCGCTACTCCGACGACAACCGCCATTGCTCCCACAGCGGATTCAGCCGCGACGACGCTGAACTGGGGCACGCCGACGGCTGGCGATGAGTTCAATTATGTGGGTGCGCCGGACGCTACCAAATGGTCCGTGCACAACAGCGCCGGCCATAACGGAAACGGGGTCCGGAGTCCGCAACAGGTAACTGTGGACGGCTCCAAAATGGTTATCACCGGAACCCCGGACGGCACGACTGCCGGAATGGGCGCGAAGTTCGCGCGGCAGAAGTACGGTCGGTGGGAGGTCCGGGCTGCGGGTTCGGGCGACAACGAGTATCACATGGTTTCAATCCTTTGGCCGGATAACGGCAACTGGCCGTGTGACGGCGAGGTTGATTACGCGGAAACGACTGGTGACTGGAACGTCATCAAGTTCTTCCAGCACTACTCGTGCAGTAACACGCAAACGTCAGCCACCAAGGCTCTGGACGTGTCTCAGTTCCACAATTATGCCGTGGACTGGTCGCCTGCGGGGATCGTCGGGTACGTGGACGGCGTGAAGTGGTTCGAGGAAACCAATACTGCGCATCTGCCTCCGGGTCCGATGCACCAGACGTTGCAGCTTGACTGGTTCCCGGATGCTACTGCGGACGGCGCCGGTGAAATGCGGGTGGACTGGGTGCGTGCGTATGCGGCGGGGGACCCAACTCCCACCCCGACGACGACACCACCGGGGCCGTAACGTAAGTGAGAGAGCGTCCGCCCGGAACCCACATTAAGTGAGAGAGCGTCCGGAATTTGGGGCTACTTTTCGACGAGCGTGAGGACGTCGTAGGTGGCCACGATCTCGTCGTTCTGGTTGGTCAGGAGCGCGTCCCAGGCCACCTCGCCGTACTCGTCGGTTTCACGCGGGGTGATCTTTTTGGCGGTCAGGGTCACCCGGATGGAGTCCCCGGCAGCCACAGGCGTGATGAAGCGGAGGTTCTCCAGGCCGTAGTTGGCCAGGACCGGGCCCGGTGCCGGTTCCACAAACAGTCCGGCGGCCCAGCTCAGCAGCAGGTAGCCGTGCGCCACGATGCCCGGGAAGAACGGGTTGGCTTCTGCCGCTTCCTGGTTGGTGTGGGCGTAGAACGTGTCGCCGGTGGAGTTGGCGAACGCGGTGATGTCCTCCAGCGAGACCTCACGCAGCTCCGAGCGGATGGCGTCGCCAATGTGCAGCGTGGCCAGGGATTTCCGGAAGGGGTGCTGGCCCTCGGTCTCGAGCGTGAAGTTCCGGTCTGCGCCGGTGTGCCAGAGGCCGGTGACGGCGGTGAGCATGTTGGGCGAGCCCTGGATGGCGGTGCGCTGCATGTGGTGCATGACCGAGCGGATGCCGCCCAGCTCCTCGCCGCCGCCGGCGCGGCCCGGACCGCCGTGGACCAGGTGGGGGACAGGTGAACCGTGGCCGGTGGAGCTGCGGGCGTCCTCGCGGTTGAGCATCAGGACACGGCCGTGGTGAGCGGCGATCCCGGTGACGAGTTCGCGGGCCACGGCAGGATCGTTGGTGCACACCGACGCCACGAGGGAGCCGCCGCCCCGGGCGGCGAGGCGGACGGCGTCGGGCAGGTCCTTGTATCCGATCACGGAGGCAACCGGGCCGAACGCCTCGAGTGAGTGGATCGCGTCAGTCTCCGCGTCAGCCCAGCTCAGCACCACCGGCGACATAAAGGCGCCAGCATCCACTACGCCCGTGGCGCCGCCGGCAGAGGTGACCGACGGCGAATCGAGCGTTCCGTACGCGAGCTCACCGCCGGCGTCGAGCATTGACTGCACCGCGGCGCGGACATCGGCGAGCTGTTCGAGCGACGCCAAAGCGCCCATGGTGACGCCGTCGGCGCGGGGATCCCCCAGCACCACACGCTCATCCACGCGCCTGCCGATCGCGGCGATCACCGCCGGCACCAGCTCCTGCGGGACGATGGCGCGGCGGATGGACGTGCACTTCTGGCCCGCCTTGACCGTCATTTCGGTGACCACTGACTTGATGAAGGCGTCGAATTCCGGGGTGCCCTCCACAGCGTCCGGACCAAGGATGGCGGCGTTGAGGGAGTCCGTTTCGGAAGTGAAGCGGACGCCGCCCTTGACCACGTTGGGGTGCGATTTCAGGGACAGGGCCGTGGAGGCGGAGCCGGTGAAGGCAACGAGGTCGCGGTAGTCCAGCACGTCCAGGAGGCCGCGGACGGAGCCGGAAATCAGCTGCAGCGAGCCCTTCGGCAGGATGTTGGATTCGATGATGGCCTTCACCACGGCCGCGGCCACATACCCGGTGGGGGTGGCGGGCTTGACGATGGTGGGGACCCCGGCGATGAAGGCCGGCGCGAGTTTCTCCAGCATGCCCCAGACCGGGAAGTTGAACGCGTTGATCTGCACGGCCACGCCCGGGATGCGGGTATAGATGTGCTCGCCCACAAACGAGCCGTCCTTGGACAGCACCTCCAGGGGTCCGTCCACCACCACCTGCGAGTTGGGCAGCTCGCGCCGGCCCTTGGAACCGAACGTAAAGAGGACGCCGATGCCGCCGTCAATATCGATCATCGAGTCGATCCTGGTGGCACCGGTCTGGGCAGAAAAAGCATAAAAGTGCTCGCGCCGGGCGTTCAGGTACTGCGCCAGCTCCTTGAGCTTCAGGGCGCGCTGGTGGAAGCTCAGCTTGCCCAGTTCCGTTTGTCCCGTGCTGCGGCCGTAATCCACGACGGCGGCAAGGTCCAGGCCGTCGGTGCTCACCTGGGCCAGGACTTCCCCGGTGCTCGCATCCCGCACGGGGACAGCGGAAGCTGCCGAACCGGCGTCGGGAGTCCACCAGGAATCCTGGATGAAACTGGGAACGGTCTGGACGGTGTCGACTGTGGCTTCTGCAGTGGTGGTCATCGTTGACGGGTCCTTCCAAGGCGGGGACAAAACGCGGCCAGGGCTTTACTGACCGTCCGTTCGGTAATATGTCTACAGTACATGACTGTGCCGTGCCGCACACTGGAAGTTCAGCCTCGCCAAAGGAGACCCATGACTGCCCTATCCCCCGACGCCGCTGCGCCGGACACCACACCGGGCGCCACCCCGGCCGCCACACCGTGGAAGATCGTGCTCGGGGAGCTCGACGAGAAGATGGGCGTGAAAATCCTGGAGGAATCGGTCGAGCGCGTGGTGGCGACGATGCCTGTGGAGGGCAACAGGCAGTCGTTCGGGCTGCTCCACGGCGGCGCGTCCCTGGCGGTGGGCGAGGCGGTGGGCTCCTGGGCGGCCGTGATCCACGCCAGCACGTTGGGGAAAACTGCCGTGGGGGTGGACGTCTCCGCGACGCACCACCGCTCCGCGCGCGAGGGCAAGATCACCATCACCGCCACGCCAATCTACCTCGGCGGCACCCTGACCACGCACGAGGTCCTTATCACCAACGACGCCGGCCAGCGCCTCTGCACCCTGCGCATCACCAACCTGCTGATCAAGCCGAAGAAGTAGCCCTCCCCTCCCAACTAGGTAGCAGTAGGTGTCGTTATGAGAGCTCAAAACGACATGTGCTGCTACCTAGTTGGGGTGGGGCGCTGCCGCTTCCGCCGCTTCGCCAACAACAGGAACACACCGCCGACGGCGAGCGCACCAGCGGCCAGGCTTCCTGCCAGGATCAGCCCGGAGGCGCCCGTGTTGGCCAAGTTAGCCCCCGCACTGTCACCCAGCGGACGTACGACGGCGGCGCTGTCACGTGTTGGGGGCAGCGCACCGTTCGCGGCTGGCACCGCAGCCGGGGGCTGAGATTGCGCGGCCGGCGGGGACGGCGGGGGGACAGCGGCGAAGTAGAAGGCCGCGGCACCGGATGTGCTGAATCCGTTGACCGTTTCGGCCGTGAAACGCAGCGGGCCGGCCACCGCGGGGGCAGTAAAGGACCACGCACCGGCGGTATCCACGGGAACCTCAAGAGGCGCCTGGCCAGTCACGGTGATCCTGACCTTCGAACCCGCCGCGACAGCCGACGCCGGAGCCGCGGCCACCGTGCCGGTGACGGTCTGGCCGGCGTCGAACGTTGCCCCCGGCGCGGGCGACGTCACCGTCGGCTTGTTGAGGAAGAGTTCCAGCTGGTAGCCGGGGAGCACCGCCAATGAGTCCTGCAGCGTGGCGGCGACGGCGAAGTTTGCCGGCGGCGCTTCGTTGGGTTTGGGCGCTTCTTCTCCTGCCGAGTGGGTGCCTATGGCGTAGTTGCCGCTGACCCAGGGCCCGCCGGAATCGCCGCCGCTGGACTGGACATCGAAGGACAGGAAACCGTTGAAGGCCCGCAGGTCTGTCGGATCCGTCGCAAAGTTGAGTCCGCCTGCCACGTAGATCCCCACTTCGTTGATGGTTCCGCAGGACCACGCTGAGGTTCGGCCGGAGCGACAGACCGGCATGCCGATGACCGGGGCGGCCGTTCCGATGATCTTGACGTCCCTGCCGGCCTGCGAGGGATCGTTCCATGTGCTGGCGGCGGGCAGTGGATCGAGGTCCGCGCGAAGTTGGCCAATAACCGCGATGTCCGTGCCGACGTTGCCGGGGTCAACATCGTTGCTGGGGCGCAGGACCGTGGAGTTTCCGGGTCCGCCGAACTGGCTGAACCCGAAGGTCCCCAACAGGTCGCCACGGTTCCATTGCGGAAATTCCACGGTGGCCGTTGCCGCGGTGCCGTCATCCGTGCAATGTCCGGCGGTGAGGACGCCCGGCAGGCCTGCCGGGTCAAACACTGAAAAGCCAGCGGAGCAGATTTGTCCGATGTCGGTGAAGTAGCCCTGGCCGCCGGAAAGGTCGGCCTGCGGCGCGAGCGGCGCCCCGGCGTCGAGCTGCACGTTGGTGTAGCGGGCCACAAACTCGGCGGGCGAGATCTTGCCGTCCGCGTTGGGGCTGGCGAGGCTCGGATTTCCGGCGTCGTCGGCCGAATCAGGCACGATGGCCTCGGACCCGTTGATTCCGCCGATACGGACTACGAACCTGTTCCCGGTGTACGCCACGGCCTGCAACTCGGCCGCGCCCACGTCGCGGAGGTACGCCTGGTACAGCTCCTGGGTGCTCCGGGCCAGTTCGGTGCCGGTCGCCGGAGAACCGGTCGCCTGAGTGCCTGTCGCGGCCGGCGCGTCAGTTCCGTCAGCAGGCCCGTCCGACGGCGGCACGGCGGGTGCGGTTTCAAGGTCGATGGCCGGGATAGTCGCAGTGAGCCGTGCCACCTCCGCTTCCAGCTCGGCCCCGGTGCCGGCAACCAGAATGCGGCCATCGTGGATCCGTGTTCCGAGGTAGCCGGAGATATCCTGCAGGGCCGCCACAACGTCCGCGGCCTGCTTGCCCAGCTGGCCCGCAGCCGCGAACTCTTCGGGGGTCAGGCCAAGATCGCGGAGGGCAGCTTCCCGAAGGCCGGCGTCGCCGGGGGGCGTTTCGCTCGGCTGCGCGACGACCGGCGGCGGCTCAACGGCCGGCTGTTCAACAGCCCAGGCCGGCACGGCCCCGAGCCCCACGGAAAGTGCCACTCCGGCAGCCGCTGCTGCTGCAAATACGCGTTTCAAACTGTGTGCCATCGCTTTCGTTCTATTCATCTGTATCGCTCCGCCGTGCCATGATCGAGGCCACCACCGCGGCAAGGCACAAGACCGCCCCGCCTGCCATGAGGAAGGTCTGGCCCGAGGCCGCCACATACGTCATGGAATTCATGGCGCCACCCGGCTGCCGAGCAGGCTCAGGACGGCGTCCAGTTCGGCCTCGGACAGGCCGTTGCGCAGCAGGAAGGTGCGGGTGTCCAGCTCCCGGACAAACTCCACCACAACCTGGCCGCGCCGCTCCAGCAGGGGTGCCAGTTCGGCGTCGTCGATGTGGCGTTCGCCAGCATGGGGCGGGCCGTGCGTCCGGAAGCGTTCGTTGATGCCTCGGGCGGCTTGGGCGTAGCCGTCCGCAATGAGCTGGTCCGGGTCGCCGGCGAGGTCCTGCAGCATGGCGGCCACCATGCCGCTCCAGTCCCGGCCAGCGGCGCAGTGAATGACGACCGCACCGGCCTCGGCAGCCGCGACAGCGCGGAACACCGCCACGAACTTCTCCGGGTAGAGCCGGACGTTGTGCAGATACTGGGCGGGATCATTGAGGTACGGTCCGCAGACGGCCGTGAACCGCGGATCATCGGGTTCTTCAGTGGGTGCGGCGACGATCATGACGCCGGACCAGGCCGCTTCGGTCACGGCAGGGTCAGTGTCCCGGCGCTGCGCTTCACGGGAGTTACGGAGATCAATCACCGTGCGGACGCCGTCGTCGTACGCCTGCCGCCAACCTGCCTCGGTGAGCCATTCGCGGCGCCCCATCCGGTAAACGCGGCCTGCAACGTGCCAGGCATTCACGGCTCCGTCCCAGTTCACGGCTCCCCCTGTCGTCTCCACCCGGACAGCTAACCACACAGCCGCCACCGCCCGCACACGATGGGCAGGTACCGGACAGTGTAGCGGCGCCGGAAAATCGAGTACTCCGGGCCCGTGACCTGCCTTTGAGCGTGGCGTACGGTGGCTGTTACATGCCTGTGTTATTTATTCAAATAGATAGTCAAAGGGGAAAATTCAATGGCACGTTCTGGAGTACGACGTCGGCGCTCGGCTTTTGCGGCCGGCCTCGCCACCATGGCAATGGCTTTGGGCTTCACGGTCATCCCGGCCCAAGCGGCGACCACGTCACGAACCGACTATGTGGCGCTGGGCGATTCCTACTCCGCCGGGCAAGGCGCGGCACCTTACACAGACCGGACCTGCTTTGTGAGCCGCAAGGGATATCCGGTCATTGCGGACAACCTGAAGGGTATCCAGCTGAACGCGAATGCAGGCTGCTCCGGGTATACCGCTGGAGCCGTGGCCGGCAACCTGCCTGCCAGCGTCGCCGGCGCCGAGGTCATCACCATTACAGTCGGCGCAAACGACGTCGGCACCACGGCCATACTTCTGGCCTGCCTCCCTGCCCCAACATCACTGGAGTGCGGCGGCGCCCTCGCTGCCGCGCAGGCAAAACTGACGGACGGTTCGCTGGCCACGTCGCTGCTGACCATGGTCGGCGCCATCCGGTCCCAGGCACCCAACGCCAAGATCGTCCTGACGGGCTATCCGCACCTCTTCGCCCCTGACCACCCGTTCGCCCTGGTGGCCAACCCCATGGTCGACGGGCTCAACGGCGTCATCGCCGGCGTTGCCAACGGGACCGGATCCCAATACGTCGACGTTACAAGTGCCTTTGCGGGCCACGGCGTGGGTTCGGCGGCACCATGGATCAATTTCAACGCCGCCAACATCCTGGACCCCGCCAACTTCCACCCCACCGGGGAGGGCTACCGCCAGGGCTACCATGCCTCACTGGTCAGCCAACGCGCCTTCGCTCAGAGCTAGCCCCTCCCGAGTTTTTGTCCAGATAACGCCGCTTTTGGGGTGGCTGTTTGAGGGGTTTATCTGGACAAAAACTCGGAGTTGAGGCCGCTAACGGCGTTTGGCGAGTCGGTGCTCCAGCCCGTTCCGGACCATCGGCCACTCGTGCTCCAGGATTGAAAACACCACGGTGTCACGCAGGACGCCGTCGCTGGTCCGGGAGTGGTTGCGCAGCACGCCGTCCTGTTTCGCACCAAGCCTGGCAATTGCTTCCCTGGACTGGTGGTTCAGCCAGTGAGTCCGGAACTCCACCGCCGGGCAGCCAACGGTCTCGAACGCGTGGCGCAGGAGCAGCAGCTTGGAATCCGCGTTGGTTCCGGTGCCCTGCACTGACGCGGCATTCCAGGTGGAGCCGATCTCCACGCGGGGCGTGCCGGCGTCGATATTCATGTAAGTGGTCATCCCGATGATCCGGCCCGGGCCGCCGGTGGCCGGATCGATCAGCCGCGTGGTGAACGGCACCATGGACCCCTGCTCCTGCAGGGCCAGCCGGCGGTCGATCTCCGCCGCCATCCCCTCCGGCGCAGGCACGGATGTGTACCAGAGGTTCCACAGCTCGCCATCCTGCGCCGCCGCCACCAGGCCGTCATGGTGATCGTGCTGCAGCGGCTCAAGAATCACGTGCCGGCCGGTCAGGGTGAGGGGTTCAAAGAGGGTCACCCGGAAATCCTACTCAGCCCAGTCGAAGAATCCCTTGCCCGTCTTCCGTCCCAGCTCTCCGCGGGCCACCTTGTCCTTGAGGATCTGAGGCGGGGCAAACCGCTCCCCCAGCGTTGAATGCAGGTATTCGGCGATGCCCAGCCGCACATCCAGCCCCACAATATCCGTGGTTCGCAGCGGGCCCGTGGGGTGCTTGTAGCCCAGGACCATGGCGGCGTCGATGTCCTCCGCGGACGCCACCCCCTCCTCCACCATGCGCATCGCCTCCAGCGCGATGGCCACACCCAGCCGTGACGAGGCAAAGCCCGGTGCGTCATTAACGACGACGGCGGTCTTGCCGAGTGCCTCGACCCACCGTTTCGCCGTCTCAGCTAGGTCCGGGGACGTCTGCTCGCCGAGCACCACTTCGATGAGCGTGGACGCGGGGACGGGGTTGAAGAAGTGCAGGCCGAGGAAGTTCTGTGGCCGCTTGAGTTCGCGGGCCAGACCGTTGACCGACAGGGACGACGTGTTGGACGCCAGGTACGCGTCCTCGGCCAGCCGCGCTTCGATGCCCCGGAGTGCCGTGACTTTCAGGTCCCAGTCCTCGGGGACGGCCTCGACCACCAGCTGGCGGTCGGTGAAGTCGTCGTAGTCCACCGTGACGGTCAGGCGCGCGGCCATCTCATCCAGGTTGGCGTCGGTGGCGCCGCGTTCGATGCTCTTGGCGGCGGCAGATTCCACCCGTTCCCGGGCGGCTGCGGCGGACGCTTCGTCGCGCTCCACCACCAAGACGTCGGCTCCGTTGATCAGGAAGGCGTGGGCGATCCCCGCGCCCATGCGGCCGCCGCCGAGGACGCCAACGGTGGAGGGAAGGTTCGGGTTCATTTTTTGTCCGTTTTCTTGTCTGTTTTCTTATCCAAAAACAACTGCATGCGGTCGAACTTGGCCTGGGATTCGAAGAGGATCCCCTGGGCCAGCTGGTCGATCAGCGGATGCGCCTCCGCGGGGGCGTGGAACACGGATTTGGTGATCCGCACGGCCAGCGGGTCCTGGCGGCCGATCCTGTCCGCGAGGTTGTGCGCGGCACCCATCAGCTCCGGCGCCTCGTGGATTTCGGTGATGAGGCTTGCAGCCAGGGCCTCCTCGGCGCGGAGGACCAGGCCCGCGAGCAGGATCTGCTTGGCCAACGGCTCCCCCACCAGCTCCTTGAGGCGCCAGCTGGCCCCGGCCGCCGCCAGGATACCCAGGCCTGTTTCGGGGTTGCCGATCCGGACACTGGGCGTGCCGATCCGGAAGTCGGCGGCGTAGGCGAGCTCGGCGCCGCCGCCCAGGCAGTACCCGTCCAGGGCGGCAATGACCGGCATGGGCAGCTTCGCGATCCGCACGAAAATGGTGGAATTGATTCCCTGCAGGGCATCATCACGGCGCCGCTCACGCAGCTGGGCGATGTCCGCACCCGAGGCGAAGACGCCGTCGACCCCTGAGATGATCAGGACCTTGGGATTCTGCTCCAACGCGGCACAGACCAGATGCAGTTCGTCCACCATCTGCTGGTCGATGGCGTTCCGGACCTCCGGGCGGTTGAGGAGGACCACCACGCGGTCCTCCCGCTCCTCGACCAGGAGCGTCTCGAAGTCAAGGGAGCTGACGTGTCCGTTCGCGCCGTCCGGGGCGGGCATCAGACACGCTCCAGCAGCATCGCGGTGCCCTGGCCCACGCCGACGCACATCGTAGCCAGGCCGAGCCTGGCGTCCTCGCGTTCCATCCGGCCCAGCAGTGTGATGGCGATCCGTGAGCCGCTGGAACCGAGCGGATGCCCCAGGCTGATGGCACCGCCGTCGTTGTTCACGGTGTCCGGGTCCAGTCCGAGCCGGCGCATGCTCGCGAGCGACTGCGTGGCGAACGCTTCGTTAAGCTCGACGGCGCCCAGGTCACCAGCGCTGAGGCCACTCCGTGCGAGCACTTTCTGCGTCGCCGGGACCGGGCCGATGCCCATGATTTCGGGTTCGCAGCCGGCGGAGGCGCCGTCGATGATCCGGGCCCGCGGCGTCAGGCCCAGCCGGGCGATGGCGGCCTCGGACGCAACGATGATGGCCGAAGCGCCGTCGTTCAGCGTGGACGAGTTCCCGGCCGTGACCACGGACCCGCCCGGAACCACGGGGCGCAGCCCGGCGAGGACCTCCAGGGTGGTGCCGGCGCGCGGGCCCTCATCGGTATCAACGACGGTTTCGGACTTGCGGGACTTCACCGGCACCGGGACGATCTCGTCCCTGAAGCGCCCTGCGGCGATGGCGGCGAGGGAACGCTCGTGGGAGCGGACCGCGAAGGCGTCGGCGTCCTCGCGGGTGATGCCGTCCACGCGTGCCACTTCTTCCGCGGTTTCCGGCATGGAGAAGGTCATCTTGCCGTCCCGCGCCAGCTGGCCCTTCTGGAACCGCGGGTTGACGAAGCGCCAGCCGATGGACGTGTCGAAGATCTGGCCCGGCTTCGCGAACGCCGTGGCGGGCTTCTCCTGGGCCCACGGCGCGCGGCTCATGGACTCCACGCCGCCGGCGATCACCACGTCCGCGGCGCCGGACTTGATCATGTGGCTGGCCTGGATGATGGCGCTCAGCCCGGACGCGCACAGCCGGTTGACCGTGATGCCCGGGATGTGGACGGGAAGACCGGCCAGCAGGACGGCCATCCGGGCCACGTTGCGGTTTTCCTCGCCCGCGCCGTTGGCGTTGCCCAGGATGACTTCCTCAATACTGTCCGGATCCAGCCCGGCACGGGACACCGCCTCGCGGATCACCAGTGCAGCCAGATCATCAGGACGGACCGCCGATAACGCCCCGCCATACCTGCCCACGGGAGTGCGGACGCCGCCAACAAGAAAAGCCTCGACCATAAGAACAAATCCTTTACGCCAGGGAGCCGGAATCTTCGGGGCCGTCCAGTGACCGCCCTATTTACCGACCGTTCGTTCTATAAAGACTACACTCACAGGACAAGGACGCCGAGGTGCCCGGCCAGGAGCGGCGCCAGCAGGCTCAGCTGGTAGTCGTCGATCACCACGCCGGCCAGGCTGCCGAGGCCACTGATGGTCCGGAAATCCGTGCCCCGAAGGTCAAAATCCTTCAGCCGGGCGCCGGTGAGATCCAGGGTTCCGATGGTGCAGTTCTTGAGCGCCACGCGCGTCCCGGAGGCGGAACCGAGGTCCAGTTCGTTGATGATGCAGTCGCTGATGACAACGTCCGTCAGCTTGGACCCGCGCAGATTCAGGAAGTCCAGCTTGCCGCCGTCGATCCGGACCGACTGCCAGCCGGTTTCATACAGCTCAGCCGAGCCCAGCCGCGGATTGTTCAGCTGCACGTCCCGCCACGTGGACCGGGCGGCCCGGAACACCGGCGCGTACAGCTCGGACAGGATGCAGTCCCGGAACGTGGCCCCGCGGAGCTGGGTGTCATTGAACGAGACGCCCTGGAACTCACACTCGGCAAAATCCGTGCCGCTCAGCTCCAGACCGTCAGCGGCCGCCCGGCTGTACCGGACGCCGTCGTACCTTTCACCGCGCCGGAAGTCCGGGGCCGGATCATCCGTGACATCCTCCAGGCTGACCGGCGAGAGCCGGGGAGCCGTTACCTTGGGGGCCTTTGCCGCCACTAGAGCGATTCCGCTTTGGCGGCGATTTCCGCCAGGTCCTTGGTGAGCGCCTTACGTGTCATGCTCATGCCCAGCTTGCCGAAGAGGGTCATGCTGACCTTGCTGAGCAGGGTGGGCTTGACGACGTCGGCGCCGAAGGTCAGCGTCAGGTCCGTTCCGCCGTCGCGCTCGGCCAGGCTGAAGCGCGAGGTGTAATCGGCGCCGCCCTGCAGGGCCTTGACCGTGGTGCTGCGGGGAGGATCGGCCTGCGTCACCCACATTTCCACAGTTTCCGAGCGGCCCATCATGGTCCGCGTTTCCTTCCAGCGCGTTCCCTCGCCGTACGGCCCGTCGCTGAGCATCTGCACGGCGTCGATGCCGGACAGGGTGGAGGCGGAACCCGGGATGTCCGAGATGACCGCCCAGACCTTTTCCGGCGTGGCATGAATGTGCTGGGTCAGGCTTGTGCTGTGTTCCATGCATCGAGCCTAGCCGGGGGCACTGACATCCGACAGGTCGCTACGGGCCGCCGGGCCAAGCACGGGATCGGGTGTAGCCTCACTGCATAGAGCCCCTACCCACTCATGGAGAAGACCGATGGCGGACACCCACCAGCCGTTTCCCCTGCTTGGTGCCGTTCACCCGGGACAGGCAGCGCTGGGCAGCAAGGCGGCGACGCTCAATGCGCTCTCCGCAGTCGGATTCCGTGTGCCGCCAGGCTTCATCGTCACTGCGGAGGCCTTTGACCGGCCCGGCCGGATCCTCGCCGATGCATTGCAGGACGCCGCCGACAGGATCGGTCCGGGACCCTTTGCCGTCAGGTCCTCCGCCACCGCAGAAGACCTGCCCGACGCTTCGTATGCAGGCCTCTACGAGACCTTACTCAACATTCCACGAGATGACCTCGAGGGTGCAATCAGGCGCTGTCTGGCGTCCGCTGCCCACGACCGGGTGGCGGCGTATGAGTCAGCGCGCGGAGCCTCAGGCCAGGAACAACCGGCCGCGTCTGCCATGGCGGTACTCGTTCAACAGATGGTCCAGCCCCTTGCCGCCGGCGTCGCTTTCACCGCCAATCCGCTCACCGGGGACCGTGACGAAACCATTGTCACGGCCGTGCACGGACTCGGCGAATCCCTCGTTGCCGGTGACGCTGTCGGGGAACAATGGACCGTCCGGGATCAGGATGCAGTCGCCACCCGGGACGCCGGCACTCTTACACCGGCCCAGGCGCGGGAGGTAGCCGGGCTTGCCCGCCGTGTCGCGGCCCGTGCCGGGGTGCCGCAGGACATTGAGTGGGCCATTGACGCAGACGGTGTCCTGTTCCTTCTGCAGGCCCGGCCCATTACGGCCCTGCCGGAGGCTGTGGATTGGGTGGTGCCCGGCAAGGGTCTGTGGTCTCGGAACTTCCGCCTCGGTGAATGGCTCCCGGATCCGATGACCCCGCTGTTCGAGGACTGGCTCCTGCCCCGGATCGAATCCGGATTTCTCGACGGCATGCAAGGCGACGCCCTCGTGCGGGTGCCCTTCCGCTATGCCTCCGTTAATGGTTGGTACTACAACGCCCCGCCGGTGCCCTCCCCAAGGCTCCTAGGACGAGTAATTCTGGATAGCCGCGGCCGGGCACCCTGGTTCCTGTTCAACGCCCTCCTCCGCGTTTCCACCAATCCTGCCGCGGCGCACCGCGCAGTTCTCCGTGGCTTGGAGCTGAAGTGGCGCAACCACCTGCTGCCCGAGTACCGCCAGCTTGTGCGGAAGGCGGAACAGGAGGTCGATTCAGCGACTCCGGTCCGGCTTGTCGAACTCGTGGATGCCGTGTGTAAACAGGCAGGAATCTACCTTTGGTCACTTTCCATCGTCGGTGGTTCCGCCTGGAAGATGGAATCAGCACTGGCCCGGTTCTGGCAGAAGCATTTGGCTGGCCCGCTGCACCGGACAGCTGCAGGAGTAACCGGCCACCAGGCGCTTCTTCGCGGCCTGCCCGGAACCGCACCGGCAGAGGTTGCCCACGCGGTCTACTCCCTGGACTGGTACCACCCCACGGCCGGCGAATCGTTGCCCAGCCACCAGGGCGCTGACCAACTGCCGGCAACTGGGAAGGCCGAAGGCCTAAGCGCCCAGCGAGCCGACGCCGAAGCGGCCGCACGCCAGGCACTCACCGATCAGCCCCCTCTGCTCGCACGCTTCAACGCCCTCCTTGAGGTCGCCCAGCATTATGCGGCCCTGCGGGAAGAACAGTCCCACGACCTGAGCCTGGGGTGGCCGCTCCTGCGCCGCTGCGCCCGCCGGCTCGGCGAACGGCTGGTCGCCGCCGGCCTCATCGGGGATCCAGCGGACGTTCATTTCCTGAACCTGGACGAGGTCACCGGCCGATCAGCGGGTACGCGGCCGCCCGTTGCCAGCCGACGCGATGCCTGGCAACGGCAGCGGAACCTCGCCGCACCGCTGACACTCGGCGAAACCGGCAGGTTTATCGGTGATCCGATCGCCCGGGCAGTGGACGCGGCAAGAAGTTCACATGACCTGCCGGAAGGGGCCATCGTGGGGCATCCCGCGAGCACTGGACGGATCACCGGCATCGTCCGTGTCATGCACGGACCGGAAGACTTCGACTCCTTTCTCGAAGGCGAAGTGCTGGTCGCCAAGTCGACAGCGCCAGCATGGACGCCGCTCTTCGCCCGTGCCGCGGCCATCATCACCGACGGCGGAACCCTGGCGGCTCACGCCTCCCTGGTCGCCCGTGAATTCGGAATTCCCGCCGTCGTAGGAACGGGAGACGCGACCCTCCAGCTCCGCACCGGGCAACGCGTCACCGTCGACGGCGGCGCAGGCATCGTCATACCGGTTCAGACGAATCTCTGAAGCACTACTCCGCAAGTTACCGACAGGCCGCTGGAATTCGGGCTCCCAGAAATGGTAAGCATGCTTTGTGTTAGGCTGAAAAAGCATTGTCAGATCAACGGGAACGAAAGGCGGCCAGACTCATGGGCCTCGGAGACAAGATCAGCAACGAAGCAGAGCACCTGGGCGGCAAGGCCAAGGAAGCGGCCGGCAACGCCACGGACAACGACCAGCTTAAGGCCGAAGGCCAGGCGGACCAGGTCAAGGCTGACGCGAAGAAGGTCGGCGAAAACGTCAAGGACACCTTCAAGGACTAGTCCTTCCACATTCGAACGGCGGCGGATTCCCATGGGGGGTCCGCCGCCGTTCTCGTTTCCGCCGACCGCGTCGATGGGGGGATCGACGGCGACGGCTACCCTTGGCCCATGACTTATGTCGACCTGAGTGCCCAGAGTGCCGCTGCCGGCGGTTCGCCTTCGCTCGGCGGATATCTCGCCACGCCTTCCGGGCCAGGTCCGTTTCCCGCGGTCCTGATGATCCACGAAGCCTTCGGCCTGAACGACCTCGTTCGCGGGCATGCAGACCGGATGGCCCGCGCCGGGTACCTGACGCTGGCGGTGGACCTGTTCAGCGACGGCGGCCGGCGCCGCTGCCTGGTCAGCACCATGCGGAGCATGCTCCGGGGAAGCGGCCGCGCGTTCACCGACCTCGCCACCGCCCGGTCCTGGCTGGCCACGTCGCCGCTGTCCACCGGCAAGACCGGGGTGATCGGGTTCTGCATGGGCGGAGGATTCGCGCTGCTGGTGGCCCGCGACGGCTTCGAGGCGGCCGCGGTCAACTACGGCCGCCTGCCCGGCAATCTCGAGGAAAGCCTCCGCGGCGCCTGCCCCATCGTGGCCAACTTCGGCGGCCGGGACCTCACCCTTAAGGGCGCGGCCGGCAGGCTCGAGACCGCCCTGGACAACCTCGGCATCGAAAACAGCGTCAAGGAATTTCCGACCGCGGGCCATGCGTTCCTCAACGAAACCGACCTGGGCCCCGCGGTTTTCCGGCCGCTGATGCGGGTCATGGGCATCGGCCCCGACCCGGAGTCCTCCCCCGAAGCCTGGCGGCGGATCGAGGACCACTTCGCGAAGTACCTGAACGGCTAGGCGCCCCGACATGCTCCACCGACGACGACGGCGGGCCGCCCCCGAAAGGGTGACCCGCCGTCGTCGGACTTCTCAGCGTCCGTCCGCAGGGTGTCCGGTCGCTTAGCGTCCGTCTGCTGAGGCGAAATGACCTAGCAGAAGAGCTCGCTCTTGGGCTCGTTGTTCTTAACCTTCTGCCAGCCGAGCCACAGCACCAGGGCGAAGAACGGGATGGTGGCCAGGGTCCAGAGACCGAGGTGGAATACCTCGCCGGTCTTGCTGGTCATGGTGTCGAAGCCGATGAGCACCGTGATGGCCAGCAGCGCAATGAGTCCGGCCCAGCTGCTCCAGGTCCCGCCGGGCGCGGGCAGGGAGGAGACCTTGCCCTTCTTGTGGCGCAGCGCGATCTGGCTGGCGAAGATTGCGCCCCAGGTGAAGATCACGCCGATTGATGCGGAGTTGAGCGCGAGGTCGAAGGCGTATGAGCCGCCGAGCCAGATGTTCAGCAGGATGCCCACGAGGTAGACGGCGCCGATGGCGAGGATGGCGGCGTACGGCACGTGGCTCTTGGACATCCTGGTCAGCCACTCCGGGGCGTGCCCGTTGTTGGCCATGGTCCGGAAGATCCGGCCGATCGAGTACAGGCCCGAGTTGCAGGAGGACAGCGCGGCGGTGATGACGATCATGTTCATCACGTCGCCCATCCAGCCGAGGCCCATCTGGCCGAACACGGTGACGAACGGCGAGGTGCCGGCCACGTACTGGTCCGAGGGCAGCAGCATCGCCAGGAGCGTCACGGAACCGACGTAGAACACCACGATGCGGAAGACCACGGCGCGGATCGCCTTGGGAACTTCCCTGGCGGGGTCCTGCATTTCGCCGGCCGTGATGCCGACAAGCTCGATGCCGTTGTAGGCGAAGATCACGGCGTTCAGGACCAGGATCATCACCAGGGCACCCTTGGGGAACATTCCGCCTTCGGCTGCGAAGAGGTTGTTCACCGAGGCGTTGCCGTCGCCCACCTGGGCGTTGGTGACCACCATGAAGGTGCCCACGGCCAGGAAGATCACGATGGCGCCGACCTTGAGGCAGGAGGCCCAGAATTCAAATTCGCCGAACGCCTTGACGCTCATGAGGTTGACGCCCACGAGCAGCAGCAGCGCTGCGATGGCGCTGAGTTCGACGGGCACGTTGGGGAAGAAGAACTGGAAGTACAGTCCGATCGCGATGAGTTCGGCGATGCCGGTCATGGCCCAGTTGATGAAGTACATCCAGCCGGACAGGTACGCGCCCTTCTTGCCGAACATCTCACCGGCGTAGCTGACGAAGGAACCCGACGTCTGGCGGTACATGATCAGCTCGCCCAGGGCGCGCATCAGCAGGTAGGCGATAACGCCGGCAATGGCGTACGAGAAGATGAGGGCGGGGCCAGTGGACGCCAGGCGTCCGCCTGCACCCATAAAGAGGCCGACGCCGATGGCGCCGCCCATGGCAATCATGGTGACCTGGCGGCCGCTCAGGGATTTTTTGTAGCCCTCGGCGCTGAGGGTGGAGTCGACGACGGCGGATTGCGCCGTCGGGCTCACGAGTTCTGTGGGGGTACTTTGAGGCACAACAATTCCTTGTGGGTAGGGGATTGGCCGGCACCGGAAACCCGAGTTTTTGTCCAGATAATTCGGGATAGTCCCGCATTATGGGTACTTAAGTGGACAAAAACTCTCAGGCGTCGAAGGTTCGCGCGGCCTGTCCATCCTACAAGACTCAAACCGCAGCAAGTGACGCGGGCTACACCCGGGCCCGGTTAAGCCAAACTATCGCCACGAGTATGGGGATATTTCAGAACAATATTCTGTTCGACATCCTCCTGAACGCTGTACGTGCGCAAAGGTTCGGCGCCGGTGCTGGAGCAGCCCGTTTCCAGGCTGAACGCGTGCTGGTGCAGCGGGCACATCACCACCTCCCGGTCGATGGTGCCGTCCGCAATGGGGCCGCCGCGGTGCGGGCAGACCGCGGACAGGGCTCGCAGGGTCCCGTCCCGCAGCCGGAAGACGGCCACCTGCTCGCCGTCCACCCCGAAGGCCCGCCCCTCGCCGAACGGGATCTGGTCCACCGGGCCCAGGTTGTGTCCGGCGCTCATCGGACCGGCACCTGGGGCAGGACCGTGAGCGGCAGGGACGTCCGGAACTGGCCCGGCGTGAGGGGATCGTCGCGTTCGCTCCACGGGTCCACGTAGCTGTCCACGGATGCCTGCATGGCCTCATCCAGGGCGGACGCCATGCCTTCCGAATCCTCAACAATCACCGCGCGGAGGTGTTCGATGCCTACCCGTGGCACGAACGAGTATGTCCGTTCCAGCCAGTTGGCGTTTTCACGGTAGTACTGCATAAAGCGGCCGGTCAGGATCTTGACGTCCTCCGGATCATCCACGGTGGCCAGCAGGTCCCCTTTGCGGATATGCGCCCCCGCCGCGCCGCCGACGTAGAGCTCCCAGCGACCGCCTTCCACTGCCACCACGCCCACGTCCTTGACCAGCGATTCGGCGCAGTTCCGCGGGCAGCCGGACACGGCCAGCTTCAGCTTGGCCGGCGACTCGATGCCCTGGAAGCGGGACTCGATCTCGATGCCCAGCTTGGTGGAGTCACCCGTGCCGTACCGGCAGAAGTCCTTGCCCACGCAGGTCTTCACGGTGCGGAAGCTCTTGCCGTAGGCGTACCCGGAGGGCATGTCCAGGTCCGCCCACACCTGCGGCAGGTCCTCCTTGGGGATCCCCAGCAGGTCGATCCGCTGCCCGCCGGTCAGCTTGATCAGCGGGACGTTGTGCTTTTCGGCGACGTCGGCAATCCGGCGCAGCTGCTGCACGGACGTCACCCCGCCCTTCATCTGCGGGACGACGGAGAAGGTGCCGTCGCGCTGGATGTTGGCGTGCACGCGGTCGTTGATGAAGCGGGCGTCGCGTTCGTCGATGTACCGGTCCGCGAGCATCATCTTCAGCAGCGAGGCCAGGCCCATCTTGGACTTCGCATCTTCGGCGCTCCCAGGGGCCAGTGCCGTGAACACCTGGGACACGGAGCGCAGGCCCTGTTTCCGGATGGCGGCCATCAGGGACGGCTTGTCCAGCGGAATCCCGGGCACGTAGTAGCTGGCCGCCGGATCCTCCTCCACCGCGCCGTCCGCCGCCCACTCCACCACCTGTTTCACCAGGAGCTTGCAGGAACCGCAGCCCTTGCCCGCCCGCGTGGCGTCCATGGCGCCGGAAACCGAGGTGCAGCCGCCCTTCACGGCGGCCACGAGTGCCCCCTTCGAAACGCCGTTGCAGTTGCAGACCTGGGCGCCGTCGTCGAGCTCGGCCACGCCCACCGCCTCACCCGGCCCGCCGACGTCGAACATCAGTGCGATCCGCTCCTCCGGCAGGGGCAGCCCGCGGTCGTAGGCCTGCGTCAGGTACGCCACCTTCCGGCTGTCGCCCAGGAGCGTGGCACCCACCATCTTGTTGTCGCGGACCACGATGGACTTGAACACACCGCGGCTGGGCTCCGAGAAGACGATGTGCTCGTCCGTGTCGAGCTCAGGCCCGTGCAGCCCCATGGATGCGACGTCGACGCCGGCCACCTTGAGCTTAGTGGCGGTCCGCGAGCCGAGGTAGGCCGACGACGTGTCGGCGCCGGTCACGTGGTTGGCAAGCACCACGGCCTGTTCCCACAGCGGCGCCACCAGCCCGTAGACCTCGCCGCGGTGCTGGACGCACTCCCCCACCGCATAGATATCGTCTTCGTCCTGGACCCGCAGCCGGTCATCCACCACAATGGCCCGCTCCACCGGCAGCCCGCTCAGCACAGCCACGTCCACGTTGGGCCGGATGCCCGCGGCCACCACCACCATGTCGCAGGCGATGTCCTCCCGGTCGCGGAGGCTGACGCCGCTGACTGTGTCCGTCCCGAGGACTGCCGTGGTGCGGCTGGACGTGTGAACGCGGATGCCCAGGGCCTCCACGCTCCTACGCAGCACCGCGCCGCCGTCGGGCCCCATCTGCGCATTCATGAGGTGCCCGCCCGAGTGGACCACCTCCACGTCGATCCCGTGGCTTTTCAGGCCGTAAGCCGCTTCGAGGCCCAGCAGGCCGCCCCCGATCACTACGGCCCGCCGGTGATGCTCCTGCTGCGCATGCTGGACCATCCTGCGCGTGTCATCGATAGTGCGGAACCCGAACACGCCGTGCTTCACGGAGCCGCCCGGGGTGTAGAGCCCGTCCATCGGCGGCATGTGGGAGCGGCTCCCGGTGGCGATGATGAGGACGTCGTAGGGCGTCACCCTGCCGTCGTTGGAGAAGACGTGCTTCGTGAACTTGTCGATCCGGTCCACGCGGACGCCGGCGTGCAGGGTGATGCTGTTCTCGCGGTACCAGGGCAGCGCGTTCAGGAAGATGTCGGCGTCGCTTTCCTCGCCGGAGAGGACGTGGCTGAGCATGATGCGGTTGTAGTTGCCGTAGGGCTCGTCCCCGAACATGGTGATCGTGAACAGGTCAGCGCCGCCCCGGGCCAGGATCTCCTCCACTGCCCGGGCGCCGGCCATGCCATTCCCAACAACCACCAGCCGACGGCGCGGCGCGGCGCCCAGGTGCCTGCCCTGCGGCCGGTCCAGCACGCTGGTCATCAGTGCTCCACCATGCCCAGGTCCACCACCACGGATCCCCCAACGCCATCCGGGGCGGCGAGATAGAGCTCCACCACCGAGCCGCCGTCGATGTCCTCCACCACCCGCAGCGGCACATGGACGTCGCTCTTGGCGCCGATGGGGAAATAGCGCATGGGCACGCCGTTCCGCATCAGCACCACGGTGATGAGTTCACTGCTGGAATTGCCGCCCCGGAAGTAGAGCGTCTGGTTGATGACGCCGTCCGGAACGTAGTGCGAGAGCTCGCGGTGGATGGGGACGGGTTTCTCCAACCCGGTGCCCACAAACGGGAAGATGCCCTGCAGGAAAAGGTTCTTGGTGATCACGGACAGATCCTTTCGGCCGGCGGGAGACTGGCATAGGCCTATCCTCCGCCGCCGATGTTTCGGCCTGCCGGTCGGTGCGTAACTTTTCGTTTGCGCAAACCTCACCGCTTTCCGGGGCTTCACGCGAGCCGTCAGGCCGGAGCCAGCACGCCCTTGTCCATCGAGTACCGGATCCAGCGCCCGGCGTCGTCCGTCCGCGAGGTGTCGCTCTTCTTCGCGCACTTGGCAAACCAGTCCCGGAGGGCGCGGTCATGGCTGACCATGACCAGGGTCCCGGCGAAGCCGGCGAGCGCCTCTTCGAGCTGCTCCACCAGGACCGGCGCCAGGTGGTTGGTGGGTTCGTCCACAATCAGGGTGCCGTAGCCGCCCAGCAGCAGGCGGGCCAGGGCAAGCCTGCGCTGCTGGCCTGCGGACAGGCTGCCCACCGGGACGTGGAACTCGCTGGTGCGGAACAGCCCCAGGCGCAGGAGTGCCTCGGCGTGCTCATCGATGTTGCCGCCGAGGCCCGCCGCGAAGGCCGGCAGCAGGCGGAGCGCGGGCCGTTGCGGGAGTTCGAGTTCCTGTTGCAGGTAGCCGATCCGCGCAGGCCGCTGAACCAACCCTTCGGCGGGCTCCAGGGTTCCCGCCAGCACGGAAAGCAGCGTTGATTTTCCGGCGCCGTTCGGGCCGGTGATGAGGATCTTCTCACCCGCGCGGGCCGCGAAATCAGTAACGCCCAGGCGGCCGGGAACCGCGACGCCGCGGGCAACAAGGACCGCCGACGCGGGCATGAGGGCGTCGTCCCCGGATGTGGTGGTGACCCCAGAGACAGAAGGAGCCTCCGGTTCCACGGCGAGCTCCGCCGCCAGCCGCAGCGGCACCGGCGGGCGGTCAATGGGGCTCGCCTCCAGCCGGCGGAGCCGTTCCTGCGCATTGCGGACCTTGCTGCTCGCCGCCTTCTGCCACGTGCCGGCCTTGAAGTCGAAGCCCACCTTGTCATTGTCGCGCTGGCGGGCGTAGCCCATCTTGTCGGTTACAGTGTCCGCCTGCCGCTGCTCCGCCTCCATCGCGTCGATCCACTCGTGGTACTGCTGGACCCAGCGCTGGCGTTCGGCGGCCTTCTCGCGGAGGTAGCCGTCGTAGCCGTTGCCGTAGCGGGTCACGGTACGGCGCTCGGCATCAACCTCAATCACGGTGCTGGCCACCTTGCGGAGCAGCACGCGGTCGTGGGACACCACCACCACTGTCCCGCGATGGGCGGCCAGCCGGTCCTCCAGCCAGGCGGTTCCGCGGGCATCGAGGTGGTTGGTGGGTTCGTCCAGGAGCAGGATGTCCGCAGGGTCGGCCAGGACACAGGCCAGCGCCACACGTTCCTGCTCGCCGCCGGAAAGCGATCCCAGCGTCCGCTTCCGGTCCAGGCCGCCCAGGCCCAGCCGGTCCAGCGCCGCCTCCACCCGGGATTCCGCGGCGTAGCCCTCGCGCAGCTGGTACTCGGTCTGCAGCCGGCCGTAGGTTTCCAGCTCGTCGTCCTCGGCATCGGCGAGGCCGGCCTCCAGCCGGTCAAGTTCGGCTTCGAGGGCGCGCAGCGAGGCCAGGGAAGCGTCCACGGCGGCTCCCACGGTGAAGGATTCAGGCAGGCCGTGCGTCTGGGCAAGGTAGCCCACGCGGCCGTGGCTGGCCACAGTTCCTTCGTCGGGCGCTTCCAGCCCAGCCAGGATCCGGAGCAGCGTGGATTTACCGGCACCGTTTTCGCCGACGATGGCAACATGCTCGCCGGCCGTGATGACCAGGCTGATTCCGTCGAGCAATTGCCGGTCGCCGTAGCCGTGGGAGATGCCGGAAAGGTTCAGGTGTTCAGTCAAGACAAGTCCTCGCAAGATTCCGCAGTGTGGCCGCCGGAACTGCTGCTCGACGGCGGCCCTGGATTCGGGGGAACAGTCCGGCATGACCGGGCTGCTGCTCAGGACTTCATCGCTCCAGCTTCCCCGCCGAAAGCCGCAGCGTCAAGCCGGGACACCACTGGTGACACCAATATTCGCCAAAGAGTGTTGACGCGACACCAATATGGCGTCAAAATGGTGTCATGCAACTCAACCAGTACGTATCCGCCGTCCAGCATCAGCTGGGCGTTGCCGCCGAAGCCGGTGGCCCCGAGGCCCGGGAACTCAGCGAACGCCTCACTGCCGCGCTTGAGTCCACTGTCCGGCTCGTCCTCCTCGAAGCCCTCTCCGACGCCGCCAGCGAGATCACCCTCGAGCTGGCCCCGGTGTCGGTGGAGGTACGGCTCCGAGGGCGCGATCCGGAGTTTGTGGTCACCAGCCCGCCCGCCGCCAGCGACTTCGAAGCGGTGACGGAACGGTCCAGCCAGCCTTCCCGGCAGGCCTCGGAAGAGTCCGACGGCGCCAGCACCTCGCGCACGACGCTTCGCCTTCCGGACCACCTCAAGCTGCAGGTCGAAGTGGCGGCGGGCGTCGAGGGCCTGTCCGTGAACTCCTGGCTGATCCGGGCCGTCGCGGAGGCCCTCAATGGGAACCAATCCACGCAACGCACCATTCGCCGCGGACCGGGCGAGCAGCACTTCACAGGATGGGCACGCTGATGACAACCTTCCAGACCCCCCAACCAATCGCCGTCGTGGTGGACGTGTCCGTCCGCGGCGACATCCTGGTCGTCGCCGGCAACCGCACCGACACCGTGGTCAACGTCCGGCCCCGCGAAGCAACCCGGGCCCTGGACATCAAGGCGGCGGAGCAGACCACCGTGGACTACACGGATGGACGCCTGCAGGTAAGGCTGCATCCGCAGCGCCGCCACACCTGGTTCAGCGACGGCGGCGCCGTGGACATCGCAGTTGAAGTGCCCATCGGCTGCAGCCTGGAGTTGAAGTCCGGAATGGGCGATCTCCGCTGCGAGGGCGAATTCAGCTCCGCCGAACTGAAGACGGACATGGGCCACGTCCACCTCGACCACTCCACGGAACTGCGGGTCCACACGGGCATGGGCGACGTGACCGTGGAACGCGTCGCGGGGCGGGCGGAAATCAAGACCGGCTCGGGCAAAATCCGGATCCGGGAAATCGACGGCACCGCCAGCGTCAAGAACGGCAACGGCAGCACGTACATCATGGATGCCGCCGGTGAGCTCAAGGTCAGTGCCGCCAACGGGGACGTCTCCCTGGAACGGGCCGGCGACACCACCACCATCAAGGCCTCCAACGGCGACATCACCGTCGGCGAGGTGGCCCGCGGAACCGTCACTCTCCAGACCGCCGCGGGTTCGCTGGCCATCGGCGTCCGCGAAGGCAGTGCCGCGTGGCTGGACCTAAGCACCAAGTACGGGCGCGTCCGCAACGGACTCGATGCCACCACCGGGCCAGGCGAGACGGACGCCAAAGTGGAGATTCGCGCCCGCAGCGCCTACGGCGACATCACCGTGCGGCGCTCCGCTGTTCCCACGCGGTAAACCACACCCAAGGAGCAACGCGGGGTCACTTAATGCCCATGTTTTCCCTCGTATTGGGCAGTAAGTGACCCCGCGTTGCTGTGGACTCCCGGGCCTAGGCAACCAGAAGCGCGGCGGCCTTCCTGCGGCGGGCCTTCGCCAGCCGGGTGCCGATCAGTCCCTGCCGCGGGCTGAACAGGTAGACGGCGGCGAACACCACACCCTGCGTGAGCACCACCATGGCGCCCGACGCCGTGTCCAGGTAGTAGCTGAAGTAGATGCCGGCGATGGAGCAGACGGCTGAAATCACCGGGGCGATGACCAGCATCCGGTTGAAGCGGTCCGTGAGCAGGTAGGCCGTGGCCCCGGGGATGATGAGCATGGCCACCACCAGCACCACGCCCACGGTCTGCAGAGCCACCACCGACGTCAGCGCCAGCAGCCCCATCAGCAGCGCCCCCAGGCGTTTCGGGGAGAGCCCGATCGCGTGGGCGTGCGTGGGATCGAATGCGTAGAGGGTCAGGTCGCGGCGCTTCAGGATCAGGATGACGAAGGCGACGACGCCGAGCACCAGCACCTGGATGAGGTCCGGGATGCTGACGCCCAGGAGGTTGCCGAAGATGATGTGGTTCAGGTCAGTCTGGCTGGGCGTGACGGAGATCAGCACCAGGCCCAAGGCAAACAGCGACGTGAACACAATGCCGATGGCGGCGTCCTCCTTCACGCGGCTGGTGTTGCGGACGACGCCGATCAGGGTCACCGCGATCAGCGCGAACACCAGGGCGCCGAGCGCAAAGGGGGCGCCCACAATGTAGGCCAGCACAACGCCGGGCAGCACGGCGTGGGAGACGGCGTCGCCCATCAGGGACCAGCCGATCAGCACCAGCCAGCAGCTGAGGACGGCACAGACGACGGCGGCGAGCGCGGTGGTGATGATGGCGCGGACCATGAAGTCGTAGCTGAGCGGTTCGAGCAGGATGTCGAGGATCTCCACGGGTCAGCCCCTGCTTTCGGTGGTGGCGGGATGGACGACGGCGGCGGGGTGGGGAGGTTCCGGAAGGTCGCGGTTCAGCACGTCAAGGCCGAACGCCATGGCGAGGTTCTCCGGTTGCAGCACCAGTTCCGGGGCGCCGTGCATCAGGACCCGGCGCATGAGGAGCACGGCTTCGTCGCAGAGTCCGGGCAGGGCGTGCAGGTCGTGGGTGGAAATCAGGATGGTGCAGCCGTCTGAGGCGAGCTCGCGAAGCAGCCGGGTGATGGTGGCCTCGGAGCGTTTGTCCACGCCGGCGAACGGTTCGTCCAGGAGCATCATGGTGGCACCCTGGGCGATGCCGCGGGCCACAAAGGCGCGCTTCTTCTGCCCGCCGGACAGCTGCCCGATCTGGCGCTCCGCGTACTCGCCCAGTTCCACGCGGTCCAGCGCCTGGTCGACGGCGGCGCGGTCGGCCTTGGAGGGGCGCCGCGTGAAGCCCTGGTGCCCGTACCGTCCCATCATCACCACATCGCGGACGGACAGCGGGAACTGCCAGTCAACATCCTCGCTCTGCGGCACGTAGCCGATCCCGCCCTCCTTGCGCGCCTTGGTAGGTGACTGTCCGCCGATCAGTACGCGGCCGGCGTCGGGCTTGATCATTCCCATGATCACCTTGAACAGCGTGGATTTCCCGGACCCGTTCATGCCGATCAGGCCGCAGATCCGGGCGGCGTCAACGGTGAGGGAGGCGGAATCGAGCGCCAGGACCTCGCCGTAGTGGACGGTGACGTTTTCAACGAGGATGGCCGGGGAGCTCATTACTTCGCCCCTGCCGGGGAGCCGGTGGAGGTGCCGGCCAGGGCCGTGGTGATGACATCGGCGTCGTGCCTGATCAGGTCCAGGTAAGTGGGTACGGGCCCATCGGCTTCGGACAGTGAATCCACGTAAAGTGTGCCGCCGAACTTCGCGCCGGTGGCGCCCACCACCTGCTGCATGGGTGCGTCGGACACCGTGGATTCACAGAACACGGCGGGAACCTGGTTGGCCTTGACGTACTCGATGGCGCGGGTAATCTGTTGCGGCGTGGCCTGCTGTTCGGCGTTGACCGCCCAGATGTAGACCTCTTTGAGCCCGGCATCACGGGCCAGGTAGGAGAAGGCGCCTTCGCAGGTCACCAGGGCGCGCTGGTTCTCCGGGAGGCCTGCGAGGCTTGCTTTCATCTCGTCCTGCACACCCTGCAGTTCGGCCTTATACGCGTCACCGTTGGCCTTGAAAACCGCTGCGTTATCCGGGTCAAGCTCGCTGAAGGCGGTCACCATGTTATCCACATAGATCTGCACGTTCACGGGCGACATCCACGCATGCGGGTTCGGTTTGCCCTGGTAGGAGTCCTCGCTGATGGACATGACCTCCACACCGTCACTGACCACGGCGTGCGGCACGTCCAGGCCCTCCACAAACTGCCCGAACCAGGCTTCGAGGTTCAGGCCGTTGTCCAGGATGAGGTCCGCCTTGGCTGCCTTGCGGATGTCGCCGGGGGTGGGTTCGTAGCCGTGGATTTCGGCGCCCGCCTTGGTGATGGACTCCACGGTGAGCTTGTCCCCCGCAACGTTCCGGGCGACGTCGGCGAGCACCGTGAAGGTGGTCAGGACGACGGGCTTGTCACTGTCACCGGCGCCCGACGCGTCACCCCCGCACGCGGTAAGGGAGAGGGACAGGACGACGACGGCGGCGGCGCCGGCAGCGCGGAACGCCGCCGTTCCCCGGGCGAGGGTTCGGGCGGCGACTTTGGCGCGCCGAAACAAAGATTTAGGCATACCGAACATTCTACGCGACGCCGATCTGGCCCCGCAATGTGACGCCCACCCCCATCCTTCCTTCCCAACTAGGTACCAGCAGATGTCGTTATCAGCCCTCAAAAGGACATCTGCTGCTACCTACTTGGGGGGAGCTAGGCTGACTGTATGGCCACCACGCACCGGAAACCACCCGCGCCGCAGCCCGAGCTGTACCGGTTTTC
This sequence comes from Pseudarthrobacter humi, assembly GCF_024294965.1. Lineage (NCBI taxonomy): Bacteria > Bacillati > Actinomycetota > Actinomycetes > Micrococcales > Micrococcaceae > Pseudarthrobacter > Pseudarthrobacter humi. Next base: position 22,543 of record NZ_JANCLV010000012.1, on the reverse strand, counting down.
CGCCCTTGATTTCACCGCCGTCAGCCTCTATGTGGCCGCGGCCGGGCTCTTCGCCGTGGCAGGGGAACTGCTGGTCCCGTTCATAAGCCAGCTTGCCCCCAGCCCGGCCGCGGCATCGTACGCCGTGAACCTCATCTTCTACGGCTCGATCGGGATCCTGGCGCTGGCCGCCGCCCGCCGGGTGGTGGCCCGGGACCTGCGCGTGCTGGCCACCCGTCCGTGGTTCACGCTGCTGATGGTACCGGCGGCAGTAGTGGCCATGATGATCCTCACGGCCGTGGTGGTGTCGGCGGGCGGCGGAGTGGAGACGTCGGCAAACCAAGCCGGACTGCAGGCGCTGATGCGACAGGTCCCTGCCTGGCTGATGGTGCCGGTCCTGGTGGTGGTGGGCCCGTTTGTGGAGGAGTACATCTTCCGGCACCTGCTGATCGGCAAACTCAGCCGCCGGATCAACATCTGGCTGTGCTGTGCCCTCTCTGTGGTCCTCTTTGCCAGCATCCATATCGCAGGCCAGGAAGCCATCACGCTCAGTGCGTTGCTCCCCTATCTGGCCATGGGCGGCACGCTGGTGTTTGTCTACGTGTGGACCGGGAAGAACCTGATGTTCTCCTACTTTGTGCACGCGGCGAAGAACCTGCTGGCGGTCATCTTCATCTACGCCATCCCGCCCGAGCTATTCGAGCAGCTGCAACAGGTCCAGCCCTGACCCAACCAACGCGGGGACACTTAATGCCCATCCGCCCCCGTTTATTGGGCGGGAAGTGACCCCGCGTTGCGGTGAGGGGCTGCGTAGCCTACCCCCGAGGGCAACGAGTTCTGCATCAGCTGACCCGATTACTAGACTTGTCCGGTGAGCAACCAACTTCCCGCCAAGGTGTCCGACGTCTTTGACCCCACCCGCTGGCGCACCGTGTCCGGATTCGACGACTTCCAGGACATGACGTACCACCGGCAGGTTGAGCGCTCAGCAGGCGGAACGGAAACCAGGGACCTGCCCACCGTCCGCATCGCCTTCAACCGCCCGGAAGTCCGCAACGCCTTCCGCCCCGGCACGGTCGACGAGCTCTACCGCGCCATGGACCACGCCCGCATGACCCCGGACGTCGCCACGGTCCTGCTCACCGGCAACGGCCCCTCCCCCAAGGACGGCGGCCACAGCTTCTGCTCCGGCGGGGACCAGCGCATCCGCGGCCGCGACGGGTACCGCTATGCCGACGGCGAGACCCAGGAAACCATCGATCCTGCCCGCGCCGGGCGCCTCCACATCCTTGAGGTCCAGCGGCTCATGCGGACCATGCCCAAGGTGGTCATCGCCGTCGTGAACGGCTGGGCTGCCGGGGGCGGGCACTCGCTGCATGTGGTCTCGGACCTCACCATCGCCTCCCGCCAGCACGGCAAGTTCAAGCAGACGGACGCCACGGTGGGAAGTTTCGACGCCGGGTACGGCTCGGCGCTGCTGGCCCGCCAGATCGGCCAGAAGTCCGCCCGCGAGATCTTCTTCCTGGCCCGCGAGTACTCCGCGGACGACATGGTCCGCATGGGCGCCGTGAACGAGGCCGTGGACCACGAGCGCCTCGAAGAGGTGGCCCTGGAATACGCCGCAGACATCGCCCGGCAGTCACCGCAGGCCATCCGCATGCTGAAATTCGCCTTCAATCTTGCCGACGACGGCCTGGCCGGCCAGCAGGTCTTCGCAGGCGAAGCCACGCGCCTGGCCTACATGACGGACGAGGCGGTGGAAGGAAAGGAAGCCTTCCTGGAGAAACGCGACCCGGACTGGTCCCGCTTCCCGCACTACTTCTAGGCACCACGTCCAGGCACCTTCTAGGCACAAACTTCCAAGCCGGCCGGCCTCCAGGCCCCGGCTGACTTCAAAGGCAGGACGGCACATGAATCTCGGAACCCAGACCACCGGTCCCACGGACATCGACCCGGTGCTCAAAGCCCTGGCCGCCGCCCTCCACGGTGAGGGACCCGCCGTCGAACTTTCCGCAGGCCCCAACGGCGAACTGGTGGTGGGACACACCGAGACGCCCGGCTGCGATGACGCCGTGGCGGTGGTCCGCACGTCCGGCTCGACGGGCGCGCCGAAGGCCACCATCCTGACCGTCGAGGCGCTGGCGGCCTCATCCATGGCCACCGCCCTGGCGCTCAAAGGCGAGGGCCAGTGGCTCCTGGCCCTGCCCGTGCAGTACGTGGCAGGCGTTCAGGTCCTGGTGCGGTCACTGTTCGCCGGCACCCGCCCGTGGGTGATGGACATGTCCGGCGGTTTCACCCCCGAGGCGTTCACGGCCGGCGCCCTGGAGCTGACCGACAAGTTCCGCTTCACCTCGCTGGTACCCACGCAGCTCCAACGCCTCCTGGAGGCGCCGTCACCGGAGACCCTGGCCGTCCTGCGGCGGTTCAACGCCATCCTGCTGGGCGGCTCACCGGCGTCGGCTGAACTGCTGGACGCGGCCCGCCGGGCCGGCGTCAGGGTGGTCACCACGTACGGGTCCGCGGAAACCTGCGGCGGCTGCGTGTACGACGGCGTGCCGCTGGACGGCGTCCAGGTCCGCGTGGCCGACGACGGCCGTATCCTGCTGGGCGGCGATACCGTGGCCGCCGGGTATGTGGATGCGCCCGAAGCGACGGACACGTTTTTCGAGGAGGACGGCGTCCGCTGGTACCGCACCAATGACCTCGGCATGCTGGACGCGGACGGCCGGCTCACCGTGCTGGGCCGCGCCGACGACGTCATCATCACCGGCGGTGTCAAGGTCTCCGCCGCGCATGTGCAGGAAGAGCTGGAAAAGTCCGACGACGTCGCGGCGGCTTTTGTGGCCGGCGTCCCGTCCACGGAATGGGGCCAGGCTGTGGCCGCCTTTGTGGCGCTCGACGCCGGCGCCGCCGGCACCCCCGCCGGGGATCACGCCGCCGTACTTAAGGAAGAATGGCACCGGCGACTGGGCCTCCTGGCGCCGAAAACCGTGCTGGCTGCCCCGGAACTGCTGATGCTCCCCAACGGCAAGCCGGACCGCCTGGCGATGATTGAACGGCTCAACGCGCTGCATCAGGGAAAGTAGAGTAGACCTGCACCGGCGGCCCGTTCGCGGCCGCCACCACCGTTTCGCCGACTCCCGACCCAACACGAGGTACTGACCGTGGCCACAGCCGCACAATGGATCCAAGGCGCCCGCCTCCGCACTTTGCCGGCCGCCATCGCCCCGGTACTGATCGGCACCGCCGCGGCCTACGAGCTGGATTCTTTCCGCCCCGTAAATGCCGTGCTGGCCGCCCTGGTGGCGCTGCTGCTGCAGATCGGCGTCAACTACGCCAACGATTATTCCGACGGCGTCCGCGGCACCGACGAGGACCGCGTGGGACCCCTGCGGCTGGTGGGTTCCGGCGCTGCCCAGCCGGAACACGTCAAATATGCAGCGTTCGGGGCCTTTGCCGTGGCCATGCTGTTCGGCCTGGCGCTGGTGTTGATTACCCAGAGCTGGTGGCTGATCCTGGTGGGAGTCGGCTGCGTTATGGCCGCCTGGGGCTACACCGGCGGCAAGAACCCGTACGGCTACATGGGCCTGGGCGACGTTTTTGTGTTCGTCTTCTTCGGCCTGGTGGCAACGCTGGGCACCACCTACACCCAGGCCGGCCAGGTCAACCTGCCGGCCGTTATCGGCGCGATCGGCACCGGCCTCATTGCCTGCGCCCTGCTGATGGCCAACAACGTCCGCGACATCCCCACCGACATCCAGGCCGGCAAGAAGACCCTGGCCGTGCGCCTGGGCGACAAGCACGCCCGCGAAAGCTACGTGCTGATGCTCGCCGTGGCCATCCTGCTGGTGGTCATCCTGGCTCCCGGGCGGCCGTGGATGCTGATCGTGTTGCTGCTCATCCCGGCCTGCCTGATGCCCGCCTGGCTGATGATCAACGGCCGCAAGCGCAAAAGCCTCATTCCCGTGCTGCAGCAGACCGGCCTGATCAACCTCGGCTACAGCCTGCTGTTCTCACTGGGACTGGTGCTCAGCCACGGATTCTAGGACCCGGGTGCCCTCGGGCCGCTGTTCCGGATGGTGACATCCGGGTTGGCATCCAGGAGGCTGTCTTCGGCTTCGGCGTCGGCCTGTTCGCGTTCACTGCGCAGCGGCTTGGCCTTGCCGGAGAGCCGGCCGTGAATGGCGGCAGCGGCGGCGTCGCGCTGTTTCTGGAAGAAAAGGTAGCTGACCGCAAACGCGATCAGCGCTGCGCAGATGACTGACAGCACCGCCCCCAGCTCCAGGAACAGAAAAAGCACAAAGAGCGGCGCAAACAGCGCCAGCCGGATCAGGGAGTATTTCAAAAAGGCCACGGTACAAGTTTAGCCGCCCTGCCTGAACGCCCCCGGCCTGCGGACGATAGACTTAATGGCATGCTCTTCCGTGTGGTTCTCGCCGTCGCAGTTCTCGTCATCTTTGTGTACGGCCTGGTGGACGTGATCCGCACTGACGGCCGCCTCACTCGCGGGATCTCCAAGCCGGCCTGGATCGTGGTGATGATTGTCCTTCCGGTGCTCGGCGCCATCCTCTGGCTGCTGATCGGCCGTCCGCGTGACTCAGCCCCGGTCCGCCAACCACGCAGCCATCCCACCGCCCCGGATGATGATCCCGATTTCCTCCGCAACCTGGAAATGCGCCGCCGCAACCAGGCCGAGGCTGCCCGCCTCAAGAAGCTCAAGGATGACCTTGAGGCGAATGCCAAGGCCGACGGCGGTCCCGCTGGCACCGGACAGAACAACGCAGGTACGCGGGGCAAGGATGGGATCGGCCACGACGAAGCCGGCGGTGCCAGCACGGGAGACGCGGACACCCACGATACCGGCGACATAAAGTAGGCAAAACATGGCCCAGCACCCCGACGGAGAATCCCAACAACCAGTTGAACCCGCCGGGGCTGCCACGCCCGCACCGCCGCCGCGGCCCGGGCTGTCCTACGCCGCGCCGGCGCCCATCGTTGTCATTCCGCCGGCACCGCAAAGCGTCCGCCTGGCGCGGACCTTTTGGCTGCTCAGCTTCGTTGCAGGCCTGGCCGTACTTGTCGGTTCATTCCTGACCCGCGACTCACACCTGGAGCGGCTCCGCACTGTGGTGGACCAGATGTCCCCCGGCGGCGGACCTGACGCTGTGACCACATCCGCGGCCATTGTTTTCTGGGGCAGCCTGGGCGCCCTGCTGCTGGTGATGCTGTTTGAAGCGGCGGCGCTGGCTATTTTCTCGGCGCGCCGCGGCTGGTCCCGCTGGCTCCTGATCCCGCTGCTGGCCGGGCAGGTAATGGTCATGGTGGTGGCCGCGGATTTCCTCCTGCCCGAGGGCGACGCCGGCAGCTACGTTGTGATGCTCTGGGGAGCCCAGCTACTCCTTGCGTTCTTCGGCCTGGTGGCGGTTTTTGTGCCGTCGGCGGGAGGGTGGCTCAAGGCAGCGCGGACCCCGTCGGCGCAGGTCAGGCCGACGCGGACGCGGCAATAAGGGCTGACGTCAGGCGGGGCTGACCTCAGGCGGACTGCGGGTGCAGCTGCAGGGCCGAGCATTCAGCCACAACGCCCTCACAGCTGCGCATCACCACGCGGCAGGCCTCCACGGCTGAGCGCTCCGTCAGCGGGTTTTCCGATACCGTCCGCCACCGGTTGAGGAAGCGGCGGGCCTCGGCCAGGACTATGTCCGGTCCGGCATCCGGAGCCAGCCCCATCCTCAGGGCGGGCGCCGCACCCCCGCCGCCCACCAGCATTTCAGCCTCCGCCGCCAATTCATCACTGAGCGATACTCCCGTGGTACGGATCGTGGCGAGCAGGCGGAGCTCACGGAACTCATGGGCGTTGGCCTGAAGGCGTTCCAAGGCTGCGGCCAGGTGGCCGGCCCCCTCCCTGGGCGCGCTGCGCAGCAAGCTTTCCACTCCCACCAAGGCAGTACGGGCTTTGAGGGCATCCCCGCGGGCCTGGAACTGCCGGGCCACAAGGTGCAGCAGCGGGTCCAGCCCGCTGCGCCGGGCCAGTTCATGCGCCAGTGGCGTGGGTTCCGTGAAGCCACTCCGAATCAGCACTACGCCCAGCCGTATCCCAAACAGCCCGAACCGCTCAAGGAGGGAGGTGCGGGCTTCGGCGCCCAGGCTTTGCGGGACAGTAGCCCTGATGAACCTGTCCGCCGAGAGCAGCATCCGCTCCCGGGCCGACCGCTCCATGCCGGCCAGGACCTGCATGGACTCGAAGTCCGACTGGCGCATGCTGCGTGCGCTCTGCGCCAGCAGCCCGGCCACCGGGACCACCCCCAACGCCAGCTTCCGCAGACTGTGGTCCCGGCGGTACCGGTCGGCGATGTCACCCGCGGAGAGCAGCGAATCAATGCGGCCCGCACCGATCTCGTCGGCACGGGACAGCACGGCCAGGGCGTTCACGGTTCCCGACCTGCCCGCCTCAGTGTCTCTGAAGGATTCGAGGAACCGCAGGTCCGAGGCGTGCATGTGGCGCATCAGGTAGATGATGGCATCGGCCTCCGAGGGCGCGTCCGCGGGGATGAGGAAATCGGTGGACCGGGCGGAGACGTCCTCGGACAACGAGGCAATTCCCGGGGTGTCTATCAGGGTGAGCTCGCGCAGGGCCGGCGAGGGCCACTCCACTACCAGCCGTTCCATGTCCTCGGCGCGGGCGTTGCCCAGGACAAACACCAGGCGGCCGCCCACGCGCTTCAGCGGCAGGACATGCGGTTCACCGGCAATGGGGTAGGCCGTGATCCGCGGCGTGTGCCCGTAGCGGTACCAGGTCACAATTTTTGTGCATTCCCCGGTGTCGGTCGGGGCGATCTCCTCCCCGATGATGGCGTTCAGCAGCGTGGATTTTCCAGCCTTGACCATTCCTGCCACAGCGAGCCTGAGGGGCTCGGACAGCCGCCGGGCATAAGCCTCCAATGCCGCAGCCGCAGCGGGGTCGTCCGCGTACACGAGCAGGGCGTCCTGGATCAGGTCCGCCACTCCCGCGCTGATGGACGCCTTCATCTGCCCGCCGCACCCACGGGCGCCGTGCCTACCGACTGGCTGCCCACCGGCGCCGTGCCCACCGCCTGGCTGCCCGTCCTTGGACTTCCCGACGCCGGGCTTCCCGACGCCGGGCTTCCCGACGCCGGACCTCCCGATGCCGGGTTCCCCATCGCCGTGCCGCGCCCTGCCGAAGATTGCGCGTCCTGCGGACCCGGGGACTGGGCCACTTCGGCGGCCACCAGGCCGGCGGCATGGTGCAGGGCGTCGACCTTCTTGAGCTCGGCCTTGATCTCGCGGATGCGGATGTCCTTTTCCAGCGTGTAGGTGGTGGCCGCCTTCTGGGCAGCCGCCACCGAATCCGCCAGGGAGCGATGGTGTTCGTCCGCGATTTCCGTGAAGTGGTCCCGGGTGGAGCGCTGCACCAGCCGGAGCCGGTCCTTGAGCTGCTTGCCCACCTGGAACGTGACATCGTCCAGCTGGCGGCGGACCAGCGCCTTGGCTTCGGCCTGCCGGCGCTTCAGCCGTGCTTCCTTGTCCTCGCGGTACGCCTTGCGGCCCAGCAGCAGGCCCGCGCCCACTGACAGGGGATTGATCAGGGCCATGCCAAAAATCCCGGTCAGGAGCCCGAACATCAGCACGCCGCCGTAGGATCCGCGCATGCCGATCAGGACCTTCTGCAGGGGGTTGATGTGCCCGTCGTCGAGCCTTGGCATGTTGTCCACCGGGTCCAGCGCGTCGTCGGTGTCCGAGATGTGAAGCACCGGCAGGGCCACTTCGTCCTCTGAAAAATGCTCCGCCACCTGTGCGGCAAGCCACTGCGCGCGTTCGCTGGTCCACACAAACGTGTCCGAGATCGCGGCGGCGGCGCACTCCTCGAGCCACGCGGAAAACTGGGTCCACGTGGGGCCGGGATCGCCCTGGTCAATAGCGGCCTCGGCTTCGCGCTGGATACGCCGCAGGCGGTCCCGGAGGTCGTACTCCATGTCCGCGATCAGGTCGCCGATGCCGTCGTTGAGCGTAATCTGCCACCGGGCGGAACGTTTGCGCAGCTCATCGGCCTGTAACTTCGCCTCCTCCAGCCCCGCAATCATCCGCGGCGTCCCGTCAGGATCCTCAAGCGCTCCCAGCTCGGACCGCAGGGACAGGCGCAGGTTCTCAGCCACGGAGAGCAGGTCCTGGCTGACGGAGCGCCGTTGCAGCCGCTCCGCCTTGCCGACAATTTCATTCCGGAGGTGGCCGATCAGCGCAGGGAAACCCGACTCGGCGTTGAGTTCGCTGTCCTGCAGGCGTGCCGCCTCCAGCCGGAGATCCGAGGAAACCGCGAACAGCGGGATGTCCGGCGCCACCTGCGCGAGCTGGGCACGGTCCATGGCCTCCACGCGCCGCCAGTCCGGATACAGGTCCGTTTTGGACAGGATGCCCGCAACGCTCGGGGTGATCCGCATGGCCTGGCGCAGGAACCGCATTTCGGGTTCGGTGTATTCCTGCGAGGCATCTGAAACCAGCAGCATGGCGTCCGCTGTGGGCAAGGCTGTGAGGGTGGTCAATGTGTGCGAGGAGCCCATTCCCCCCACACCCGGGGAATCGATGACCGTCAGTCCGCCGGCCAGGACCTTGCGGGGCAGGAAAACTTCGGCCGCTGCCAGCTTCTTGACGTTTCCGGGGTTGCCCCGCTCGGAAACGTAAGCCGCCAGGTCCGCTATGTTGACGGGCTGCCGCTCCAATGCGGCGTCGTCGCCGGGCTCTGTGCCGGCTTTGGGCAGCAGGATGGCCGCGGACGCGGGTTCCCCGTGGCGGACCACGGTGGGCACCGAGGTGGCGATGTCGTCGTCGACAGGGCACACCGGGGCGTTCACCAGGGCGTTGATAAGTTTGCTTTTTCCTTGCTTGAATTCCCCCACTACGATCACGCGGATACTCGGATCCTTCAGCCGGCGCAGGGTCTGGTCCAGGCGTTTCCGCAGGTCCGCGCGGTCCCCGGTCCCCACCAGCTCGATGCCCTGCTCCACCAGCAACGCCAGCTGGCCGGCATTCATCGGAACCGGCGCACGTCCAGGGCCTCCCGGTCGTTGCGATTCAGCCATGATCTGTCCTTTGCAGCAGGGGTGCGGGTGGGGCGGGGGATAATCCGCGAAGAGCCCGGCAGGAGGTCGATGGCCTCCTGCCGGGCGCTCCCGGTACCCGGAACTTGATGTTTATAGGCTGATCTCCGAATCTTCGACCGCGACGTCGGTGTCCACAGCCACGTCAGTGTTCGTCGAGTTGTCCTCGGTGGAGTTGTCCTGGAAGGAATCCTCAACCACAACCTCAACCGGGTTGAAGGAATCAACCACCTCCACCTCGGTGGTCTCCGCCTGCGAGTTGTCCTGGAAGGAATCCTCAACCACAACTTCGGTGGTGGAGTTGTCTTCGGTGGAGTTGTCGGTGGTGGAGTTGTCTTCGGTGGAGTTGTCGGTGGTGGAGTTGTCTTCGATGGAGTTGTCGGAGTTGTCGTTGAATACGAGGGAGTTGTCCTCGGTGGAGTTATCCGAGTTGTCCTGGAAGGAATCCTCAATCTTCACCGAGTTGTCCTCCGAGTTATCCACGGAGTTATCCGAGTTGTCCGAGTTATCGGAATTATCGGAGTTGTCCGAGTTGTCGTTGAACGAATCAGCGACATCAATGTCAACGTCGGTGTTGAACGAATCTGCCACATCCAGATCGCGGTTGCCGATGTTGACGTCGCCGCCGGCAGTGATCGAGTTGTCCGTGGAATTGTCCGTGGTGTTGTCCGTGTTGTAGGAGTCGCTGGTGTTGTAGGAGTCCCGGACGTTGTTGTCGTCTCCGGCAGCCAAGGCCTTATCGCCGGATGCGATGACAGCCTCGTTGTCGAACCACTGGTTCACGTCGCCGTCGGCCCAGATGTTCTGGTTGACCGACTGGTCCGTGATCGTGTCCCGGTCATCCACCGTTGAGGTGGTTGAGGTGTACGAGTAGTTGTTCACCACGTGGTGCAGCTGCTGGACAGCGTGGGCGTGATCGTCATGGTGGTCGCGCCCCGGAGTGTAGATTGAACCGCCGCCTGCAGGAGGCGGGGTGTGGCCGGCGCCGCCGATGCCTCCGGTCCACGAAGTGTTTCCGCCGGTGTTGTACTCCCGGTCGAAGGAAGAAGCGTTGACAGTGATGGGTGCGTAGTCCAGGACAACCGGCATCGCGGCGTCAACATCGGCGGAGCAGACTTCGCGGAGGCCGGCACCCTCGAGTGAACGCTCCGGATCGTGCAGGAACTCCTGGGCAGCGGCAGGGTTGTTGAACAGGCCCATGAGGAACTGCACGAGCTGGTTTGCGAGTGTAGGCATTGGATGGTCCTCAAATCTTCTCGGAGTTGTGGATCGCCAGGCCTCGGTGCCGGGCTTAACTCAAACCTAAGGTCCTTCGTAGGGGCCGGGCATCGGGTTGTGTCCCCGTACCCGGATGCCCCGCATTAGGGGTTTGCCTGTTTCGTGGCTAGGGGCAGCAGTGGTTCCGTCCTGGCCCGGATGATCTGCAGTTAGCGCCAGCCTCAGGCGGACCAACAGATCGGAGCGGTTTTCGGCCCCAAGCCTCCGCCGCATCCTGGCAATGTGATGTTCAGCGGTCCGGGGGGAAATGTAGATGGCTTCGCCGATTTCCCGGTACGTCTTCCCTTCCAGGACCAACCGCGCCACTTCCTTTTCGCGTTCGCTGAGGCCCGAGGCGTCAGGATGCGCGCCATGGTTGTTCTCGGCGGGGCCGCGGCGTACTTCCGGTGACGGCCCGGCGGGTGGCCCGGCGGTTCCGCCCTGCGGGTGGAGGTCCCTGGCGCAGGCAAGGAGCCGCATCATGTCCCTGCGCTCGTCTGCCTGCGCGGCCGCATGTCCTGCCAGCCGGGCCCCTTCCCATGGCATGCCCACCAGTTTCAGTCCCCGGGCTGCGTTCTCCACGTCCGTCGCCTGGAACCGTCCGGCCAGGACGCTGACCCAGGCCTTGCCTGCGGCGGCGAACACAGCGGCCATGTGACTGTATTCCGAGGCCCGCACCAGCGCTGCTGCGTGCGGGGCAAGGTCGGCCGGGCTCTTGTTCAGCAGGGCAGCCTGGACCGCCGCCCAGTGAAGCGGGACGGCCCACAGGGGCGGCTCCCCCAGCTTGGCCAGCAGGACCCACGCTTCATCCAGATAGTGCGCGACGCGCGGTGTCTCCCGCAACCGGGCGGCAGCAATCATCAGTTCGCCCCACGGCAGCAGGCTGTAAAGGTCGACGGCGGTGTGCAGCATCGCTTCGCGGGCGCGCTCCCAGGCCATCACCAGGTCATGGACGTCGCCGCTGCGCCGCGCAAGGCCCACCTCCAGGGCCGCGCACAGGAACTCGTCCCTGGGCACCAGCGGCCAGTGATTGGCTTTGGAGGCTTCGTTGATGGCGAGCCGTGCTTCGCCAGCATCGTCCTGCTGCATGGCCGACCACGCCTGCAAGAGGTGGAGCCGTGGCTTGGCGGCGTCACCGCCCTGCCTCGCTGCGACCGCGGAGCGGATGATCGTGTCCGCTACGTGGGATTCACCGCTGTGGAGGGCCAGTAACGCGGCCAACGCTCCAGGGGTGTCCGGAAGTGGCAGCGCTGAACCGGAGGCATTGAGCATGTCCGAAGCGTGGATCAGCAGCGGAAGGCCCTTGTGTGGATCCCGCTCCATCGACTCCATCACGCCCTTGCCCATTTGCGAAAGCGCCACCGCCAGCAGGGTGGGCGACACAGGTGCCGACTCTGCGGGAAAGGCCACTTCCGCGCCCGCCCGGTCGCCGCTGCCGATCATGGCCACCGCGGCAAGCGGGGCGGACCGGCCCATGTTCGCCGGACCAAGCCAGGCATAGAGGTCGGCACTGCGGACCAGCAGCCCGCGCTGTGCCCAGACGGAAGCAGCAACATCCACGCCAAGTCTGACATCCGGCGGATCAGAGCTCACCAGCAGCCCGTCAATAATCCGGCCGGCGGCGTCGAGGTCGCCTGTGGCGGCTGCGGCCTGGGCGCGGCGGGCAGCGATGCGCAGTTCGTCCGCCCCTGCCAGCAGCGCTTCGCTGTACAACTGGGCTGCCAGACCGGGGTTGTGATGCAGCGCTTTGTCCGCTGCGGCTTCGAGTTCGGCGGCGACCCTCGGGTCCGCCAGTCCGCCCCTCGCCAGCTCGCGGGCAAGTTCGCCGAAGTGCCGGCCCTCGGCCGAAACAAAACCGACGAGCTCCCGCTGCAACGCATGCACACGGGCTGTGGGCGTGCCGTTCAGGAGCGCGTGCTGCGCGGGGCCGACGACGGTCCCGTCGGCAAGCAGCAGGCCCGAGGCCTCGGCGCGGTTTACCACGGCGTCCAGGCCCGGACTGTCAGGGCTTTCCAGCTTGTGCGCCAGCTGCCCGGGCAGTGGACCGGGCAAGGTGAACCCGACGGACAGCGCCAGCAGAAGTTCACGGACTGCCGCATTCTCGCCCCGCAGCTGCTGTGCCATGTCAGCGGCTCCGGCGGGAGCCGACGTCCCTGCCTCGTACAGTTCCCGTTCGGGCTGCGTATGATTGGCGGCCATGTCTCAGACCGCCTGTTCGGTGGTTGGGACAGGATCCGTGGTTGGGACAGGATCCGTGGTGGGGGACGGTTCCGCGAACGGGTCGGGCTCCGGCGCAGGTGCCGACGACGGCCCTGGAGCCGGGCCGGTGGTCGGATCGGGTTCCGGCGCAGGTGCCGACGACGGCTCTGGAGGCGGGCCGGTGGTCGGATCCGGCGCAGGATCGGTGGTCGGATCGGGAGCCGGGTCAGTGGTCGGATCCGGCGCAGGATCGGTGGTCGGATCCGGAGCCGGATCCGTCGTAGGACCCGGGACCGGGTCAGTGGTCGGATCAGGTGCAGGATCGAGAGGCAATGGGACCGGGCCCGGCGCCGGATCCGTCGTCGGGTTGGTCACCGGACCCGGGGTGGAGCCTACGGAATCCTGTGCAGGCTCACTGGAAGTACCCGTCCCGGCAGCGGCCCCGCCGGGGGCTGGTTGGCCTGCTTCGGTAAGTGGCCTGCTGGTGGACGAGGCAACAATGTCCAGTCCCGTGGAACTGGCCGGGGCGCTGCTGTCCGGCAGCTGAGTGCTGGCTTCGATCCCCTGCACGGGTAACTGCACCGCTCCTGCTCCTGCCGCGCCTGCTCCTGCCGCGGGCCCACCGGAGCCGGGTCCGCCGGTTCCGTCAGGAGGAGCAGCGTTTGGGGCGTCCTTCGCCGCATCTGCCGGCGCGGCGAACATTGCCGAGAGGCTGCCGAGTCCGTCCGGGCCCTGGGCCGCCGTCGCCGTGAGCCCGGTAAAGAGCGCCGCCACCGCTGCTACCGCCGTCAGCCGCACGGTCGGACGTGGCCCGTGCGCACCGCCCTTGCGCCCGGCGGCATGGGCACTGGCGGCATGGGCACCGGCGGCGAGTGCTGCAGCACCGGCGTCGGCATGCCGGGACCAGCTGGCTCGTCGGCCGGCAGTTCCATGATGCCCGTCAGCCTGCATGAGTACGACGGCGCCAGCCAGCTGTGCGGTCATGGCAGCGGGCTGCGCGGCCCCCTCCGGCTGAGCGCGAAGGGCGGCAACTGCCGCGCCGAGGCAGATGGATGACTTCGGATCGGCGTCCACGGCGATCGGCCGGTCCAGCCGCTCCGAAATCAGCTGTGCCACCAGGGGAATGCGCGACGAGCCGCCGATGAGAAGCACCGCGGACAGGTCGTCCGGAGTGAGCCCCAGGTCCTGCAGGGAACGCTCCAGGGCGTCCACTGTTTCCCGGATGGGCTCGCTGATCATCGCCTCGAAGTCGGACCGGACCAGCCGCACCTGCTGCTGGATTCCCGGCAGCAGCACCGAAATGCTGGCCTCGCTGTCCGCGGACAGCGCCTCCTTGGCTTCCACACACTCCCGCCGCAGGCGCGACAGGGCCGCCAGGGCGCCTGGCGCCGACGGGTCAAGATTGGCAAGGCCCTGCCCGGCATGATCGGCAACGTACCGCAGGACGGCTGCGTCGAAGTCAGCGCCGCCCAGCCCCTCGATCCCTTCGGGCCGGCCCAGCAGTTCAAAGTGGCCGGCGTCCGTCTTCTTCAGGACGGCGGTGTCAAAGGTCCCGCCACCGAGGTCGTAGACGGCGATGGTACTGCCAGCCTCCACCCGCACCTGGGCGGCGTAGTGCAGCGCCGCCGCTTCCGGTTCGCTGATCAGCGTGACCTTGGTCAGGTCTTTTGAGGCCAGGGCAGCGAGGATGAGCTGCGTTCGGTGCGCACCCCAGGAGGCAGGGTGGGAAAGGATAATGTCCGACGGCGGCGCGCCCTCGCGTTCTTCAGCCCGGTCTGCGACCCATCGCGCCATGGTGGCGAAGACGTCTTCAGCAGGGAGGGAAAGTGTACCGACGGCAATGGGGACGTCGTCTCCGACCCGTCGTTTGAACTCCCGCACCACCCGCTCCGGGGAGTCAAGGCCGCGGCGCTCGGCCGCCTCCCCCACCAGGATGGGGCCTTCTTCGGGGTAGTAGACCACCGAAGGCACAGCCGTTCCGCGGAGCCCCAGCGGCAGGCTCTCCGGAACACGTGAAGCGTCGTGATCAATTCGGACTATGGCGGCGGCGGTGAAACTGGTCCCGACATCAACGGCGAGGACATAGCTCATGAGCACCTCGGCAAAAACGCAACTAGCTGTCTGCGAGCTTCATCACTGACAACTCCCACCAAGGTAGCATCACCGTCTGCGGGGCAACACCCTTATTCATACATCGATTGGCGTATCAGTCGACCGTTGCCAAGGACCGCCGGAGAAACCCCAGTTCAGAGGCCCGAATAGGAGTGCAGACCGTTAAAGAACTGGTTGACGATGGTGAAATTGAAGACCACGCAGAGGTAGCCGACGATCGACAGCCACGCGGCGCGGGTGCCGGTCCAGCCACGCGTGGCGCGGGCGTGCAGGTAGCCTGCGTAGACCACCCAGATCACGAAGGTCCAGACCTCCTTGGTGTCCCAGCCCCAGAACCGGCCCCAGGCTTTTTCAGCCCAGATGGCACCGAACATAAGGGTGAAGGTCCAGCCGATGAAGGCGATGGCGTTGATGCGGTAGGACAGGTTTTCCAGGCTCAGTGCCGAGGGAACCAGGCGCATAAAACCAAGCTTGTCAGCACCACCGGCTGCCACCGTCTTTTGCCGGTGGGACTGGACCAACTGAAGGGCGGACATGGCAAACGTGAGGGTGAAGAGTGCGGAGGAGAGCACCGCGATGGAAACGTGGATGATCAGCCAGTAGCTCTGCAGCGCAGGGACCAGGTGGCCCACGGGGGTCCAGTATGCCACCGAGGCCGCCACCAGCATTATGATGGCCAGGCCCACCACAAACGTGCCCAGGAACCGCAGGTCGCGGCGGATCAGCACCAGCAGGAAAACCGCCACGGCCACAAAGGCGCCGGTGGTCAGGAATTCATACATGTTGCCCCACGGCACCCGCCCCGCACCCACGGCACGCGTGATGACGCCGGCAGCTTGGATCAGCACGCCGAGAACGGTGAGGGCAACGGCGACCCGCGCCGGAACGCGGCGTTCCGCCGCGTAGCGCATATCGGCGTCGGCGGTCTGCCCTGCCCCGGAAGCGTCGCCGCCGCGCTTGGCCACGGACGACGACGGCCGCTCGACCCGTCCCACCGGTCCGGCCAGGTGCGAGTCAACCCTGTCCGTTGCCACACTGCCGGCTGCCGCGGCTGAACCAGCGGCAGAACCAGCAGACGCACCGGCGCCGGCCATCGCGGGCACCTTGGTCCCGGCAGCCTCGGCCGCCTTCAGGTCTATGGCGCGCAGTGCCTTGCTGCTCTTCGCGAGGTCCCAGGCGAAGGCGATGAAGGCCACGGTGTACGTGCCGGCTGCGAGCAGCATGAACAGCTCGCTGTACTGGCCCATGGTTTCGTTGATGGCGAACGGCATTACTGGTCCTTTTTCGGCCCGGTGGGGCCCGCTGGGGTGGTGACGGAGTCTGCGCCATTATCGCCCTGGCGGCTGGGAGTTTGCTGGGTGACGCTGGAATCGGGATCGTCAGCAGATTCGACGGAATCGGAATCCGCAAGCTGCCACTCGTCGGACAGCAGCTTCCTGACGGCAACCGCTTCCGCGGCGAGCCGGTGGTCCTCACCGCGGGCAAGCAGGCCGTACTCCACCATGGTCCGGCCGTCCTCGTGCGTCCCGGTCCGCACCCAGACGCGGCGCCGGTTCACGTAGAGCGAGACGATCAGGCCGCCCACGGCCAGTAGCGCGAAAATGAGGGCGTAGAGCTGGCCCGGGTTGTGGTGGATGTCCACGCCCACGTACCGCTTCACGCCGTCGAAACTGATGCTTCCCTTGCCGTCCGGCAGGGTGTAGCTCATGCCCGGCGCTAGTGTGATGCCGCCGGCGTCCAGGTTGCGGGCGTTCAGCGGGGTCAGGTCCTTGACGTCGATTTCGAAGACGTTCTGCGGCGATCCGCTGTCCAGTCCGAGGTCACCGTAATACGAGTTCAGCGACAGCCGCGGGTTGAACAGATCGGGGTCGCCGCTGAAGGACACGCCCTTATCGTTGACGAACGCCGTCGGCAGGAAGAACCCCTGGAACCCGAGCTGGTCCGGCTTGGCGTCAGGGACCTTGATGACAAGGGACGAGTAGTAGTTGTCACCCTGGAGTTTGGCCACCACGGGACCCTGCATGGCCACGTTGCCGGCGCCGTCGCGGACGGTCACCACGGGCGCGTAGCCGTTGCCGGTGAGGTAGATGCTGGTGCCGCCCAGGGTCACGGGATCGTTGACCTTCAGGACTTCCTGCTTGGCGGGCGAGTCCGGGGTTTCCCTCGTGGTGACTTCGGCGTTGAAGTCGATGGGCTGACCGATTTTGCCAGGTGATTCGCGGTCAAACAGGACGTCGAATTTGTCCAGCTGAATCGAGTACGGCTGCAGCTGGCTGGACTGGAAATTGGTGCCGGGGGTGAACTGGTCGTAGCCCACCAGGGTGTTCACAAAGGTGTCGCCCTCCACCAGGATGCGCTGGCCGCTGTAGCCGAAGAGGCCGCCCACGGCCACGGACACCAGCACGCCGATCAGCGACGTGTGGAACACCAGGTTCCCTACCTCCTTGGCGAAGCCGCGTTCGGCGCCCAAAGACGGCCGCGCGCCGTCGTCGTCCCTCACGTCAACGCGGTAGCCGCGCCTCTTCAGCACCCCGGCGGCGCTGCGGATGGCGTCCGACGCCGGGAGGCCGGCGTCGGCGGGAACCACGAGGGTGCCGTACTCGGGGAGGCGGGAGAGGCGTTTGGGGGTCCGTGGCGGCTGGGAGCGCATGGCCCTGTAGTGGGCGATGGCGCGCGGGACCACGCAGCCGATCAGCGAGATGAACAGCAGGATGTAGATGGCCGAGAACCAGGCCGACGAGTAGACGTCGTAGAGCTGCAGGGTGTCCAGCAGCTTCCCGTAGTCCGGGTTGTCCTTGATGTACTGCGTCACGATGGAGGGGTTGGCCGGGCGCTGCGGGAACAGCGAGCCGGGCACCGCGGCGACCGCCAGGAGCAGCAGCAGGAACAGCGCCGTGCGCATGCTGGTCAGCTGGGTCCACGCCCAGCGCAGCATCTCCACCGGCCCCAGGACTGGCAGCGCCGCCTCAGTTTTGGCGGCGGCAACGGGTGCCGGGGACTTTTTGTTTTCTTTCACGCGCTCGCTCATCAGATCGGCAACTTCACATCGGTTTGGAACCAGTACTGCAACTCGGTGACCCAGGTGCCCCAGACGCCGCTGGCCATCAGCAGGCCCAGCACCACCAGGATCCCGCCGCCGATCCGCTGGATGGCCAGGCGGTGCGTCCGGAAGAAGGACATCACACCCATGCCGCGTCGCACCGCCAGGGCGATCAGCAGGAACGGGATGCCCAGGCCCAGGCTGTAGACAAACGCCAGGAGGGCACCCTTGGCTGCGGAGGAACCGCCGGACAGGCTCAGGAGCTGGACGGCGGAGTAGGTGGGGCCGATGCACGGGGCCCAGCCCAGGCCGAACGTGAGGCCCAGCAACGGCGCGCCCCACAGGCCGGCCGGCGGCTTGGCGTGGATTTTCGCATCACGCTGCAGCCAGCCGAAACCGCCCATGAACACCACGCCCATGAGGATGACCAGGAGCCCCAGCAGCTGGGTGATCCAGGCATTCTGCGAGCCGGTGATCAGGGTGCCGAGCTGGCCGAACGCGCCGCCCAGGAGCACGAAAATAACCGAGAACCCCAATACAAAGAGCCCGATGCCCGCCAGCATCCGGCCGCGCTTCTGCTTCTCCAGGTCCACGCCGCTCAGGCCGGTGACGTAGCCCAGGTAGCCGGGCACCAGGGGCAGCACGCACGGGGACAGGAAGGACACCAGGCCCGCGAGCAGTGCCACCGGGATGGCAAGCAGGAGCGAGCCGTTCAGGATGGTTTCGGCGAAAGGGCTGTTCACGGTCCGGGGCCGCCGCTACTCTGCCACGGCGGCGGTGATGAGGGCTTTGAGGGTGCCTCTCTGGATTTCGCCCAGCACGCGCGAGGCCACGCGGCCCTGCTTGTCCAGGACCAGCGTGGTGGGGACTGCCCCCGGCGGGACCAGGCCTGAGACGGCCAGGAGCACGCCGCCGTTCTTGTCGTCGAAGCTGGGGTAGGTCAGGTTGAACGTTTTATCGAAGGCCTCCGCGGTGGCTTTTTCGTCGCGGAGGTTGACGCCGAGGAACTGCACGCCCTGGCCCTTGAACTCCTGGTGCAGGTCTTCCAGGATGGGCGCCTCCACCCGGCAGGGTGCGCAGGCGGCGAACCAGAAGTTCAGGACGGTCACCTTGCCCTGGAAGTCCGCGGGGGCTACCTGCGTGCCGTTGAACAGCGTGCCGTTAATGGCGACGGCGGCCTTGCGGTCCGCCGCGGTGAACTCGGTCACCGAGCCGTCCCCGGCCACATAGTTCTTGTTGTCGCCGGCTTTGGCCTGCTTGGCGAGGGCGTCTTCCTGCGCACAGGCGGACAGCCCCAGGGTCAGGGCGGTCAGGGCGGCGCCACCGGCCGCAAGCACGGCACGACGGGACGCTGTGCCTGAAATTGAGCGGAATGTTGCGCGAGGGTCAGTCATGTCAGGCTCCGGGGGTGCTGGCGGCGCCGGGAAGAAGTACGGCAGCGGGCTCACTGTACTCAACGCGCAGGAGGGAGCCGTCGTCGTCGAACACCAGGGAGGTGATGGACGTCAGCGTGCACTCGCGTTTGCGCGGGTCATGCCATAGCGGCCTGCCTTCGGCGCTGAGGCGGGTGGCCCAGATGGGGAGCTGGTGGCTGACCATGATGGCTTCCGGCCCGTCGGCTCCGTAGTCTCCGGCTGCCAATTCGATGGCCTGGAGCCGGGCGTCCTCAACAGCTGTCATGACGCGCGCGGCCTGCGCCTTGTACGGTTCGCCCCAGGACGGCCGGAACGGGTTGACCAGGTGGGGCCAGTGCTTGGGCTTCCGGAGCTCGGCCTTGGTGACCTTCATGCCCTGGAAGTAGTTTTCCGCTTCAATGATGCGGCTGTCCGTGTGGATTTCCAGACTAAGCGCCTCAGCCGTGGGGGCCGCTGTTTCCTGCGCCCTGACCAGCGGCGACGCCGCGAGATAGACGATCCTTGCCCCGCGCGCGGCACGTTCGGCGAAGTGGTCGGCGAGCATCTGCGCCATTTCCCGGCCCAGCTCGGAGAGGTGGAATTCGGGCAGCCTGCCGTACAAAACGCGGTCAGGATTGTGGACCTCGCCGTGGCGGAGCAGATGGACAGTGGATTGGGGCATGTTTACCAGTTTCTCAAAGATGGCGTGCGATCCGAAATCTTCTACATCCAGTAGAACTCAAATTTTTGGAAAAATGTTCCGGAACCGGGAACAAAACATGCAAACGCATGTTTATACTGGATGCAGCGGATAGTTGAGGATTCAACAGATGAAGCGTCAAGCTATCCGGAAGCACTACCCGACAAACCCAAGGAGAAACACCATGACTCTTCCCGCAGACGTCACCACCGGCACCTGGACCCTCGACAACTCTCACAGCGAGATCGCCTTCACTGTCCGGCACGCAGGCATCAGCAAGGTCCGCGGCCAGTTCAAGGATGCCGTGGCAACCCTGGACCTCGCCGACAACGTGGCCGATTCCAAGATCAGCGCCACCATCCAGACCGCCAGCTTCGACTCCGGCGATGTCAACCGCGACGGCCACGTCCGCGGCGAAGACTTCTTCGACGTCGAGGCCTTCCCGGAAATCTCCTTCGTCTCCAACAGCCTCGTGGCCAAGGGCAACAGCTACGAGCTGACCGGGGACCTCACCATCAAAGGTGTCACCCGCCCCGTTGCCCTTGAGACCGAGTTCAACGGCGTGGCCGTGGACCCGTTCGGCATGACCCGCGCCGGCGTCTCCGCTGAAACCACCATCAGCCGCAAGGACTTCGGGCTGACGTGGAACGCCGTGCTGGAAGCCGGCGGCGTGCTGGTCAGCGACAAGGTTGCCATCAACCTGGAGCTCGCGTTCATCGCACCCGCAGCATAGTTTTTCCTCCTGAAGCACCCCGGCCGCCAGATTCCCGGAATCTGGCGGCCGGGGTGCTTTGTTTTATCCCCTAGATACAGGCGGACACGCGGTCTACAGTGAGACCCATGAGCAACAGTGAAGTACCGCAGCCACAGCAGCCCCAGCAGCCCGGCGCCGAGCAACCCGGCGCCCAGCCGCCTGTCACTCAGCCGCCAGTCACTCAGCCGACTGCCGGCAACGTTCCTCCGGCCGGCTACCAGCCGCCACCGGCGTACCCGCAGCCAGGCCAGTCTTATCCCGCGCCGGGCCACGCCTACCCTCAGCCCGGCCAGGCCTACAACCAGCCGGGCCAGCCGGGCGGCTTCCGCTTTGAGATGCCAACCGACGGCCCCCGCAACTTCAACGACGTTATGCCCAAGGCCGGGTTCTCCGGCATGTTCAGCGTGACCGGGCTGCCCACCGAGCTCAAGGTCTCGTACTGGATCTGGCTCATCGGCGGCATGCTGGGAGTCCTTGGCGGCCTGTTCGGCGTGTTGGGTTCGCTGGCGTTGTTCGTCGTGGCACCCGGACTGGCCGTTGTGGTCCTCCTGCTCGTCCTGGTGGCACTGGCCCTGGCGGCGGCCCAGATTGTCCTGGTCCTGAAGATGAAGGAGGGCAAGGAATGGGCAAGACTTGCGCTCACCATCGTGGCCGGCGTTTCGCTGGTGCTCGCCGTGCTTGGCGGCAGCGTGGGCGGCGGCGGCATGGGCCAAGGCATCGGCAACAACTGGCTGGGCTTCCTCATCAGCGCCGCGGCAACGGTGCTCATGTGGCTGCCGAACTCGCAGGCCTGGTTCAACGCCGCGAAGGGCCGCGCGTAGACCGGGTCCGGTTCAAACACAGCCTTGTACGATCCCGCTGCGATCTGTGGGAATACCTCTCCGGAATGATCCCCCGCGGCACCCGCCGGGGGTACGGTGGGAAGTAAGCCGTACTGGGGGCAGGCCAGTTGGACTGCACCCAGCAGCCGAACTGACATCCGACCTGCAAAGGACCGCTCATGAGCACGCCTGTCCCGCCTCCCGTTCCGAACGAGCCCGAGCCCGGCAACCAGCCGCCAGCGCCCCGATACGGCGAGAACAGCCCGCAGTTCGGGCAGCCCACACCGCCGGCGCCACAGTACGGGCAAAACGCCCCGCAGTATGGCCAGCAGACTCCCCCGGCACCCCAGTACGGGCAAAACGCCCCGCAGTATGGGCAAAACTCCCCACAGTATGGCCAGAACAACCCGCCGCAGTTCGGCCAGCCCACGCCTCCGCCCTATGGCCAGCAGCCGTACGGGCAGTCCCCTTACGCGCAGTACCCGTCCGAGCAGCCGCAGGCCACGGGAGCCAACGGGGTTCCCCAGCTGGTCAACATCTCGTTCTGGCTTCTGATTGGCGCGGGTGTTGTGTATGTCATCAGCCTGCTGATGGGCATTGGCATGCTTGACGATCCGTTGTTCCGGAATGCGTTCGACGACGCCATGCGCAGCAGCGGTGCCACTGGTGCGGAATTCGCGTTCGACGATTTCAAGGGTGTCATTGCCGGGTCGCTCGTGGTCTTCGCGATCATCGGTGCGGGGTTGTACGCGCTGGTGGCGTTCTTCGTCCGCAAAGGCAAGAACTGGGCCCGCATCCTCGGTACGGTTTTCGCGGCCCTGTCCATTTTCGGCCTCTTCGGACCACCGAGCCTCGGAACCGTGGGGACGCTGGCCGGGATCGCAGCGATTGTGCTGCTCTACCTGCCGGCCGCGGCACCTTACTTCCGCAAGCAGCAGCCGTTCGCTAACCCGTACGGCGCCCCGGGCACCACGCCTGGCAACCCGTACGGGCAGTAGTAGCAACGAGTCGCATCCACACCCTAACGGGCGTGGGCCCCATCAGCCGCCGATCACCTAGTAGTACTTTGTTAGGTTGGGGGTGCGTGTTGGCAGTAGGGGCAGCGGCTGAGTAGCTGGACGAGGTGTTCCTGGAGTTCCTTGAGGACCTTGTACAGGCTCAGGCTGCCCCTGCCGAT